>NZ_JBFRFF010000048.1:0-37811 GCF_052114685.1 Rhizobium sp. 2YAF20
GTCGTCAACAACGTGGCCTCCAACGGTTCGATCGCCGGCCAGGTGGCGATCGACGCTCCGGCGAGCGCGAGCAATCCGCTTGGCGCTTTGAACAGCATGACGGCCGGTGGCGCATTGTTCAATGTCAATGCAGCCCTTGCGGGCATCGCTTCCAATGGCGGCGCGACCGCCGGCAGCGGCCCAACGATTGGCGGCGGCCCGGCGATCAATGGCAATAGCTTGACGGCCAATGGCGGCGCGTCGGCCAATCCGAACAGCCTGATCGGCAAGCTCACCATCGCAATTGGAAATAGCGGCAATCTTGCCCAGACGCTTGCGGTCAACGGCGCTCAGCTTGCTGCCGTCGCCAAGCCGCAATCGGGCGGCGTCGGCGGCACGGTTCCAGGACAGGTCTTCCTGTTCGAGACGCGGGCAGCCTTCTTGGATGTGTCGAAGTTCTACGGTTCTGGGTATTTCATCGATCGCATCGGCTATACGCCCGAGACCAAGGTCCCGTTCCTCGGCGACGCTTATTTCGACAATCAACTCGTCGACGAGCAGTTGCGACAACTGGTCGGCGACGGCTTAGGTGCCGGTTCCTTCATCCCCGGCAACAACGCCATCGACCAGATGAAGACGCTGCTCGACAACGGCGTCACCTATGCTGCCGCGCATGGGTTTGCCCTCGGTCAGGCACTCACCCCTGAGCAGGCAGCGTCGCTCACTCAGTCTATGGTGATCTATCAGACCGAGACCATCGATGGCGCCCAGGTGCTGGTGCCGGTTGTTTATCTCTCGGCTGCAGACCGCGCAAAAATCGCCTCCTCCGCTGCCACCATCTCCGGTGGCTCCGTCAGCATGGATGTCGGCAGTCTCAACAATTCCGGTGCCATCACTGCTGCCGACGGCATGACCATCAATGCCAGCGACATCAAAGCCAATGGCGGCGCGTTCCTTGCCGGCGGCAACATGAACCTGAATGCCTCCAACGGCATCACGCTTGCCGCGCAGACCATGAATATCGGTGGCCAGACGGTGGTTGCCGCCAACGGCGGCGTGACCGCCGGCGGCAGCCTAAAGGTCGATGCCGGCGCCGGCAGCCTGACGCTTACCGGCACCAAGGTGACGAGCGGCGGCTCCGCGCAGCTCTCCGGGCAGACCGTGACAGTCGGCGCCGTCAAACAGGACAATGGTGGCACCCAGGCCCTCATCGGCACCAAGGTGACGACGGCCGGCAATCTCAACATCTCCGGCACCGATGGCGTCAACATCATCGCAAGCTCCGCCAATGTCGGCGGTGACCTGTCCCTCCTCTCCTCGAACGGTGCGGTCAACATCGTCTCGGCCGCAGCCGAAAATACGACCGTTTCCGCCGACCGCGACGGCACCACAACGACCACGACCAGCCTGACTGAGCAGGGCTCGTCATTGACTGCCGGCGGCGGCCTGCTGGTCGCGGGCGACCAGGGCGTGCTGATCGCCGGCTCCTCGCTCGACGCCGGAGGCAATATCGGCATCCTCTCGCAGAACGGCAATATCGCGATCGCGGCAGTGGCCAACGAGACCAGCAGCAGTTCGAAGACCACCGCCAGTGCGGCCAACGGCTACAAGAGCGGCAGTTCGACTTCCGCCTCGCTGACCAACACCGGTTCGTCGATCACCTCGGGCAATGGCGGCGTCACCGTCGAGGCCGACAATGGCTCGATCGGCGTCATCGGCTCCTCGATCGATGCCAAGGGCGGCTCGGCCAGCCTGATTGCGAAGAACGACATCACCATCGGTGAGACGACCGACAGCGCCTCTGCCGCAAGCCAATCCGGTTCGAAGAAGGCGAGCGAGACCACCGCCACCGCCAAGGGCTCCGAGATCTCCGGCCAGACCGGTGTCAACGTCATCTCCACCCAAGGCGACATCACCATCTCGGCGTCGCAGATCGCCGCCGGCGATGCAACGCACACCGCCAATGCCAACCTGAGTGCAGCCAACGGCAACATCCTCGTCGCCTCCGGCAAGGACACCAACGAGACGACAAGCGACAGCAAGTCAAGCGGCTTCCTGTCGACGTCGAAGACCCATACCCACAGCTACGACGAGGCCACCGTCGGCTCGTCGATCTCAGCAACCGGCAATATTAACTCAGTAGCCGGCGGCGAGAACGTCATCTCCGGTTCCAACATGGCAGCCGGCGGCAATCTCAGCCTCTCCGGCTCGACCGTCGCCATCATGGGGGCGGAAGAGACACACGAGAGCGACAGCACCAAGAAGAAGTCCGGCATCGGTGTCGGCTCCGGTGGCGGTTTCATCTCGATCTACGGCAGCAGCGACAAGACCAAGAGCAACAGCGAGACCGACAATGTCGGCTCTTCCCTGTCGTCGGGCGGGACGACGTCGATTACCTCGACACAAGGCGACGTCAACCTGTTCGGCTCGTCAGTCCATTCGGGCGCCGACACGGTGATTACCTCGGCGCGCGACGTCAACATGGCGCCGGGCGCAGAGGAGCAATCCTCCTCAAGCGACACCAAGCGCTCCGGTGTCGGCATCAAGTTCTCCACCGGCAGCGGTAGTGTCTCGGTCGGTCTCGGCTACGGTTCGTCGGAAGAGAAGCGGTCGCAAGACGCCCACACCAATGCCGTCGCCTCGATCGATGCTGACGGCGGCATCACCATCGCTGCCAATCGCGACATCAACGACCAGTCCGGCCAAATCCGTGCCACCGGCCCAGTGGATCTGGTTGCTGGCAACAGCGTCAACCTGCTCTCCAACAACGACGTCACCAATGCGTCGGAGATGCAGAAAGAGTTCTTTGCCGGCGTCAGCATCACCGCATCCTCCGCCCTCATCGGTGAAGGACAGGCAGCGGCGCAGGGCCTGAAGACTTTGGCGAGCGACAACAGCGCCTACGGCATCGCGCCAACCGTGCTTGCAGGCGTCAACGCCTACAATACGATTCAAAAAATATTGGCGCCGGCCAATCCGATTTCGCACACGAAGGATGTTGCCGCCTCCATCTCGATCACGGCCGGCGTCAGCTTCAGCCAGAGCTCGCAGGAATCGACGACCTCAATTCCAGTCCCTCCGACAGTGCGCGGCAGCTCGGTGACCATCGTCGCCGAATCCGGCGATATCACCGGGCGCGGTGTGCAGATCAGCGCTGGCTACGGCAAGGACGGCGAGAGATCGACTGCCACCTACGATCCCAACAACGGCAACATCCTGATCTCGGCTGCCGGCAACGTCGATCTGGAAAGCGTACCGGCGACGACTGTGAACTCGAGCAGCAGCAGCGCCGGCAGCGTCGCAGTCGGCTATAGTTGGGGCTTTGATGTCGACAAGAACCAAGTCAGTGCCGGCTTTACGGCAAGCGCCAGCGGCGGTCAGGGCAAGTCGCAAGGGTCGTCCGTCACCCAGGTCAATTCGAACGTCTTCGCCAGCAACACCGTCACGGTCGTTGCCGGCGACAAGCTGACGCTCGCCGGCGCCGTTCTTTCGGGCAACACCGTCAATGCCAGCGCTGCCAACGGCATCACCATCGAAAGCCGCCAGGACACCGCAACCTATGACGAGAAGTCGCAAAGCGCCTCGCTCGCCATCAGCGGCGGCGGGGTTTCTGGCGGCTATCAGAAGGGCACGATCGCCGGCGACTATGCCAGCGTCACCCAGCAGAGCGGCATCGTCGCCGGCTCCGGCGGCTATCATGTCACGACGAACGGAACGGTCGACCTGATAGGTGGCATCATCGCCTCGACCGCCGATCCGGCCAACAACGATCTGATCGCCAACCAGATCCTCTACTCGAATATCGCAAACTCGATGTCGGCGTCATCGACCAGCTACGGCGTCAGCCTGATTGGTCCCGGCATCCCCGTGCCCGTCGTCGGCCAGCCGGCCAAGCAGAGCGACCACGGCGAGACGTTGGCGACGATCACGCCCGGCAACTGGAGCCTTAGCAATCAGAGCCAGGACCTCTCCGGTCTCAACACCGATGCCTCCAAGGCCAACAACACCGTCAATCCATTTGACATCAGCAAGCTGCAGGCAGCCCAGCAGAGTGCGGCGGCACTGTCTCAGCTTGCCAATATGGCGATCGGCTCGCTGGCTGAGAAGATGAACTGGATCGAAGGCAGTCCGGAGAAGATCGCCCTGCATGCGGCAGCCGCCGCCGTCATCGCGCAGCTTGCCGGCGGCAATGCTGGACAGGCAGCCGCAGGCGCAGGGCTGGAAGAACTCGCCAACGGCATTCTGCAGCAGATGTAGAAGGCCAATCCCGATCTCACAGATGCGCAGAAGCTCGCGATTGGCGAATGGGCGGCAGCCTTCGTTGGTGCGGCAGCCGGTGGTACACAGGGGGCGGCGGCAAGTCTTGATAACTTCAACTACAACTATCTGCTTCACGACCAGATTCAAGACAACATTAAGAAGGTGGAGGATGCATGCGAGGGAGACAAAAAGAACTCACAGGCGTGCACAGATGCCGTTACGCAAGCCGTCACCGACCTAGCGACAAAAAGTATTGCTCAGGATAACGAGCTCGCCGCCTGCCGCACGGTCGACTGCGTCGACAAGGTCAAAGCACAGATCGATGCGTCTCGACCGTATTTGCAGGGCGATGTCACCGCGCTCAGCGACCTCATTCCCGCCGCGGGACAGATGGTCGACGGCAACCAGCTCACGAGCGGCTTCCTCACATCGGATACAATAACCGATCAGAATGTTGCTTCGGCCTACGCCGTTGCGCGCTATTGCGAAGCCAATCCAGGCAGTGGCTGCGCGAGCAGGGCTACAGCAATTGGTGTCGTTGCCTCCGCGCTACACACCGCCGTATTTGCGGCTCTTGCGGAGTGGAGTGCTATAAGAGCAGGCGGCAGCGAGCTTCTCGGCTTAGGTGCAGCTACCGAAGGAGAAGCAGTTTCTACGGCGGTGAAACCTTTGCCTAATGGCTATATGGCAGATGCGGAGGGGATCGTCTCCGGGCCGGGTAATGCAGCAGGCAATGTTGGAAAATACAGTCCTGTAACCGGTGCAACGGATGCTTCCGGGAATCAGATTTATATTGACGCTAATGGGAGGTATTACACTCTGACGAGTGACAGTGGTCGGGTGAATGTGCCATCGCCTAATCTTCCACTTGGCATTGGCGCTACTGGGCAAATAGGTGAGGATGCCCTCAAGGCGCTGGGCGGGCAGTCACAAAGGCCTTTCGACACCACTCTGGGGACGCGCGTTGTTGATCAACTTACGGAAGACAACATTGCGAACGAAGCTAAGACTGGGTACGCGTCATTGGATGCCGATACCATGTTACAAGTTGCCAAAGATGCCGAGCTATTGGCCAAGCGCCGAGTCGAAGGTGTCACGTGGAATTTCTATACCAGCCCTGTTACAGGGATTGTCGGTCCCTCACAGCCGTTAATCGATGCGCTTACCAAAGCCGGCATTAAGATCGTCATCCACTAAGGTGCAATACATATGCTTTTTAGAACCGACTATAACCCAGTGACAATGGCGTTCATCAATTCGCCCAAAAAGGATCTGAAGGAATTCTTTCGGGGGTTTATGGATAGTAAACCCGCATGTATCGCAGATTTAACCAGCAAAGTTAATCAATCTATTGGTTATGAGAGTTGGGAGCCGAATTTTTCGCCTGATTCATTGGATATGCTGGGAACATGGCTTTCTATGCAATTGAAAACGAGGGATATGACGACAGAAGAAATTGACGCCACTGAGAAAAGTATGAAGTATCCAATGGAATTTGAAAAGAAAGTCCTCACGAGTGAATCAAGATCACTTGTAGTAAAGACAGGGATGTATTTTGGCGAAGTTTTCGTAAAGAATTATCCCTCTCTGCAATGGGAACTGATCACAAGCGGCAGGAAAATGGGTGACACCTACGGACAGCCCGTCGTCACTGGTTTCAAGGTTTCTCCACTTAATCCAGTATGGATAGTAGGTGTATTTGCCAGCGGTTATGCGTTTGATCGTAAAAAAAGCCAATTGAGGGAAATGTATCAAGTTTGGGTTGGTGATATTGCGGACTGATGGGACGACATCTGATCGAAAGAATCCGATAGCGGGTCTTTCGACAACCGTAAGTAACGGTCACCTGAGTGCGACGCTGTGACATCCTACAAGATTGTGGAAGAATACTTCCACATATGCGTAATATAAATTACGGATAATTGGAGTATCATCATGGTTTCACGTGGCTTGACTAGCCGATAGATAGAAGCGATGAACGGCGATTTGAAACACGCACACGATCGATGTCAGTATCAGTTGATGATTGAGCAGCTAAGTTTATTTAAGGAGCAGAGATTGAGCCTTGGTCTCCTCGTGTCTCGCTTGAAGGGACTCGCATCGACACTTGAGTTGGCGCCTCCTTCCTGGAAGGACGAGTTCACTAACCATTGGGGCACTTTAGAGATTGTTTACGCGATGGCTTTGAATCGGGCGGAACGTGTTGCAGGCGATAGCCATAGCGAAGTTATTCTCAGCAAAGAGGAACGTTCGCTTGTTTTGTCATCAATCAATAACCTTCGACGACTTATTCCATTGGTCTCAGGTTCCGTCTGATGCGACCCAAGCGAGTTGGACGAGATGGTTGCAGCCTTGTTGGGCTAACAACGCACCCATTGGATCAGTTGCTAAGCGAAGTATCATTCGGTAGCGAATTGACCCTTGTCGGCGTCCCGTTTCCCCACGCGGAAACACACGTATTTGGGGCGTTGTGTTCTAGATCTAGGCTCGTGGAGCCCGGACAGTCCTAAGCGCGGCACACGACAGCAAAGTCGGCCCACCCATTCTCGGTATGGACTCTCAACTTGAACCGGCGGTCAAGTCTCCGTCGAGATTTCGCAAATGCATCGGTGGGTTGAATTGCTCTTCTGTTATAGAAGAAGGAGCCGATTTGTATCGTGGGGGAATGAATGACGCTTTCAGATTTGACCGATCCAACAGCCATCACCGCTGCGCTGGATGAGTTCGACCAACTCGGTCGAGAGAATTTTCTTCAAAAGTATGGCTTCCGACCGGCAAAAGCCTACTTCATTCGACGAAATGGAAAGCATTACGATTCAAAGGCGATTGTGGGCGCTGCCCGCGGCTTCCAGCACTCCGAGCTCGGGGCCCTTCGCTCCAACGAATTTAGGGGCGGCGATCAAACCGTTCGTGGGCTTCTTGAGCGACCGGGCTTCCAGGTGGTTGTCGAAGGAGAAAACCAAACGGCGGCAATTCAGGTCAAGGCATGGGTACAGGGTTGATATCAGCAGCGATTGATTCGATCAGCTCGGGCCTCGTTAAGAGCGTCTCCGGTGAGCTTGGGCTCAAGAATCTGCAGGCGTACAATGAACTGATGTCAGTGTCTGGGATGACGCCCGAACAGGCAGCTATGAATACGCCGTTGGGAAAATTGATGCAGCAACTGGGTTACAAGTCTGTAGTTGTGGACACTTCCAGTAACATGAGAGTATTTGTAAAGTATGGAAAATAGGTATAGCTAATGTCAGAGGCAAACCTGATAGACGACGCTCTTAGTTTGGGGTTAGCTCGCGAATTACTCGGCATGATGGAGGGCGAATCAGAGTATTCGGATATAGATTCAATTCTCAAGCTAGATAGGCACTCGGGAAGACTGTTAAACATGGCAACAAGGCATATAGATTTTATGCTTGAATTTGGCTGCGACGTAAAAGAACACAAAACTGCAAAAAAAGAGGGAAAAGTGTACAGCAGTTACCCCGAATATTTCGAGGCTTGGAAACTTGCGGGGATTCCCGGTATTTCACTTTCGCAATTGACAACCATGATTGAGGATAAGTCGTCAAAGCATATAAGCTGGGGCGGCAGGTTAGTGGATGAGTGATTGTAATGCGTGCGTTTGAGCGAATTAGAAAGACGCTTGTCGGTCGGCGTCTGAGCGCTGACGAAATCGTCAAAATCCTCATGCAACCACCACGCCGCAAAGTGACATTTATTTGATGTATTGCCGCTGTTGAGTGGGGATAAATCGAAAAATCTGCCCCCTCAAATCTTGAATTTTGCGCATCAGCCGTTCGGCTGCTCTGGCTCCCGTGCCGCATGGCGAACGCCGATAATCACAACATCCTCGGCCGTCACTTCGTAGAAGATCAAATAGGGGTAGGGCGGCGTCACGATCCGGCGCAAGCCGCTTTCGCTGGTGAGCTGGCCGGAGTAGGGATGCTGCACTAAGAGCGTGGTGATCGCCTGAATGCGCGCCTGAACATTACGCGCGCCTTGTGGTGATTGCTCGGCAATGTAGCCAAGAATATCGTCTAGCTCGGCAAGTGCCTTCGGGGTGTAGCGGAGATTCAAAGGCGGTGCTTCGCCCAAACAGCGCGCACCTCATCGTCTGTCGCAAATTCGCGACGTGAAGCTTGGGCGCGGGATTCCGCGAACGAAGCCGCTTCCTCCGGCGTAAGCTGAATGATGGGTTGCTCCTCGCCAGCGAGTTGCAGCAACAGCCGTGCAAGATCGTCCTGCATCGCAGGGGGCAGGGCGCGGACGGTATCAACCGCATGTTCAAGTAATTTCGTCATGGGGCGAGCGTATCACACCCCTGGCTGAACAAGCCAGCGGGGGCTGAGCGAATCAGAAAGCGGGCGCGTTATCATGGCGTTTTCTCCGTTTCGTTGTTGGTTGCATGGTCACATGCAACCTTGGTCTCGCCGAGGGTGGAGGTAGCAAGTGCAAGGGTTCGCATGCTGCTTGCAGCATTTTTTTGGCACTCGTTCTTACGGGGGGAGTGGGTTCAGCACCAAAACCGGTGCTTCGGCTCCCACGGCCAGGCCAGCCGTTCCCGAACAAGCTCATGGCCAAGGTCGCGGCGATCGACGGAAACGAATGCCATCGAATTACCGTGACGATCCGTGCTTACGCGGGCCATCGTGAAGGTTGATCCGGTCAGGAGCTGGCCAAGCCTGACCGTTGCGCGCTCAGCGCTGTCCTTCTCTCCGATGCATCGGGCGCGGTCATTCGGCGCATCGATATTGGCGATGCGGATCGTCTCTCGATGATTGCCCCATCTGTTGACGATGAAGCCATCGCCATTTGAGATCTGCAAAGTGACCGGCTCGCAGGCGCTGTTCTCACAGTAAGTTGCGTGAACGCTGAATGAAACAAACGCCGTCGACGATCGCGCGTCGGTAGGCGAGGCGGCGGCGATCGAAAGCAGCGTCGCGACCACAGCGCCTGCCATTTGGGTGCGGAATTTCTTCATCCGATCAGTCCCAGGGGATAATGGCCATGAGATCTTCGGCATCCTGGCTTGGATGGCGGCCGAGATTGGCGTTGAGCTTGCCATAGCCGGTGTTGACGGTGAGGGTGTAGTAGTCGCCTCCGTTCTGGTTCTGCTTCTTCCAGATGCCGCCAACCTCGATCCGCCTGCCGCGCGGGCTCTTGGCGAACAAGCGATAGACGGGGGCTTTCGGGTTTTCGCTATTGTAGGGTTCGCCAGCAATATCGATGTCGTAGGAGATCGAGGCGATGTTCCCTCGCAGGCTTTTCCCATCTTCGGCAAACTCGACGTAGTTCGTCAGCTCTATTGCATTCGCAGTCATGCAGGGGCTCTCCCTTTGTTTGGATTGAACTGATGTTAATAGTGAGGGATGGCGAAGCGCGTCACTCCGGTTTGGCAGAGTGCGAAAACAGCACCCGGTTTGGATGCGGCATGTCGGAATAGGCCCAGAGGCCGGCGCGGGATTGCTGCGCGACCCCCTCCTCGATGCTATAGGGCAGGTAGACTGGCTTACCGGTGTTTGCCATTGCGGCGAACGCAAACCCCTGGGTGATCAGCACAGTGCCGACGTCAAGGGCGTTGTTGCCGATGTGGGCCGAGCAGATCACGAGGATGGTGGAGGAATCGCCGGTGGCTGGCGCCATGACTTGAGCGACCGGAGCACAGGTGGGTTTCGTATCCTTGACGATCGCGGCCAGCATCGCGAGAGACACGGCACCACAGTCCTGTTTCTGGCCGGATTTGTCGGTATAGGTAGTGCCGCGAATGCACGCCTGGACACCGTAGAGGCGCATTGTCTGACTGGCTTGCTGCCAGCTGTCGCCGGTCAGGAACGTGACGCCCGACTGGGGGACGACAAAAGTGTGGGACGCGGGCTGAGGGTCCTGAGCATAGGCTGGACCTCGAAGAGCGGAGGCTGACACGGCGCCGGTAAGCAGGAAGACCTTGGCAATCCTCGTGATCGTTCCGTTCATTGCTGGCCCTCGCTGGCAGCAACGGGAGTGCAGTCCACACCATCATTGGAATTGGTGACGCAGCCGACATTGTAGCCAGCGCCGGATATCAGGTAGGCGCAAACACTGGTGCCGGCGCCATCGCGCGTGCCGGCCGCATTGCAGTCGAGGCCGGACTTTGCAAGGTTGTAGAGCTTTCCTCCCGTCCCGCAGCCAAACTGACATGCCTTGAGGATCGACGATTGCGAAACCGTGGCACATGTGCCTTGGTAGCAGACCTGCTGTCCGATCAGGCTTGTCATGCCGTTTTTCTGGGCGGCGTACCATTGACCGCGTTCATAGCGCTGCCAGGCTGCCACCTGTGCTGAAGGACTGTTCAAAAAATCCTCGCGCGAGCCGTCCCAATAGGCTTGCAGCGTTCCGCTATCACAGAATTGGAAGGCGCCGTAACAGCGGGTTCCATTGACGACGGGGGAAACACTGCTGAAGCTTCCTTCGCTGTGACTGACGTTGGAGGCGTATTCGGCGCACCCCGCTGGCATCCCCGCGTTCAGCAGGCTAAGGGCACTTTCGCCGGCGAATGCCAGTGATGCGACAAGGCCGAATGCCAGGCCGAGATTTGCAAAGAGATCTCTTTTGTTGGGCAACCATGGAGAGGCAGATGTGGATAGAGCGACAGTTGTCATCGAATGGGCTCCACATCGTAGGAGCCGGTGAAGGCCTTGCCGTTCTCTCCGATTTCCGAGGTCGTAAGTTTTTTGGCATCAGGCGACAGGATCGCGGTGCCGCCGAGCGGCATTTGCGGATTGGCCATCCGCACCGGTGGTGCGCTAGGCCTGATCGACACGAGCAGCGCGGTGCACATGCCCTGCAAATTGCAATCGCCATTTGTCTGGGACAGTAGCCACGTGCCCGATGGAGATTCGATACGCGCCGTGTAGATTTTGGCCGTTCCCATGGTCTGACGAATGCCGGCGAGATCGTCGTCGGTCCAGACGCCATCAGGATCATGCGTGGCATCCTTGATGGTGAGTTTAAGCGCCAACTTATAGCCATCCTGGGCAGAAGCATGGTCAGTGGAGGCCAGGCCGAGGATCAGGGTCGTGGCCAAAACAGCGAGGGTGCGTTTCATGAGATACCTCGAGGAAAGTTAGCGCGAGAGACGCCGCCGGATTGCGCGAGACCTGTCGATCAGCGCGGCAAGGAACGCTGACATGAGGTGCGCAAGATGGATTGGCTGGATCAGCAAAGTGCGCAGAAGCCGATAAAATGCGCCGACGGCCACGTATATGAATTTCAGGATGCAGATTGCTGCCGCACAGCAGAGCCCGATGAGCAATCCGTTGAACAGCAGAAAGAGCGCGAACACGACAATCGTGTAGGGGAGGTTGTCCAGCGGATGCGCGTAGGCGGATTTCGCAGCTGATGTGACCCATAGTCCGCCGATGGTGGTGATCCCGCTGATTGCAATCGCCGCAGCGACGATCTCTATCGGACCCAGACGATGGAAGAACCAGATCTCCTTAGGCATCACATATTCCTTTGAACCTGCGTTTGGCGAAGCGGATACTTCCGCCCGCTATTTCTTCAAATCGAACCAGGCACGGGTGCTTGTGCCGTCTTTCTGCTTGATGTCGAAATACCAGGGCCTGTCCCTTCGTGGTCGCGGTTGACGATCGATCTCAATCCGCTCGCCGCGCTCGGTCGTGTACTTGGCGCAATATTGTTCCGCGTTACTGCCATGTCCGGATTGGGCTTCTGCTTCGACATAACCGGTCGGGCAATCTTCGAACTCATCATAGCCAGGTGCTCCGGTCCCTGCCGCAGTGCAGACCGGCCAGGAAAAGCCGGGCAGCGCCATTGCGGCAATCAGCTTGTCCATCGGCGGAACACAGTAGGGGATACCGTGCCAGCTCGGGGTCTGCGCCGCGACGCAAAGGACAATCTGACAACCCCAATCTGCATCTGCGGCTCGCGCTAGCTGGTGCTCAGAGAGCCAAAGAGCGAGCGTGGCCGAGGCAAAAATACCGCATCGGGTGATCGATGACATAGGGATACCCACCAGTTACAAACTGTTTACAAAGCCACTTGCGTATGGCTCATGAATTTATATATATGCACTATATAAATCAGGAGACGCAAATGTCCATAGCCTCCATGCGCGCTGCGGCGCTTGTCGCAAACCTTGTTTTTCCTTCGCTGGTTTTGGCAAATGACGCGTCGCCAATTTCGACCGCCGTCTCCGTCACTGGCTCTTCCGACTGCACCGATGGCGCAGTGGATGCGCAGACTATTCAGCAGCTGATCGCAGAAGAGACGCAGCGCCAAGGCGTTGACATCAGATTGGCGCTGGCAATTTCCGATCAGGAGTCAGGCTTCGGTCGGCGGGTCAATTCACCGGCGGGTGCCCGTGGTCCCATGCAGCTCATGCCGGCAACGGCCGTGCGCTACAAGGTGGCGGACATTTGCGATGCCGCTCAGAACATTCGTGGCGGCGTCAGCTACCTCAAGGATCTGACCGCCATGTTCGGCGGAAACATCATGCTGGTGGTTGCGGCGTATAATGCGGGAGAGGGTCGTGTCGTTGCAGCGCGTGGCGTGCCTGACATCGCCGAGACCGTTTCCTACACTGCCTTGGTCACCAACGCCTATTTTGGCTTTGACAATGTGCTGAAGGGCGGCAAGCGGGGCGGCCAGGCCGTCAAGTTGGAGGCTCGCGCCGCTGCGGCTGATGTCGACTTGCTGGCGGAAGTGCCGTCCCCCGACAAGCCAATCCCCATCAATCAAACCAAAACGCAAGCCGGCGATCACGACTGGATCGGCGGCTCGGTTCTATACGTGCAGTAGCCCAAAAGGAGACCCAGATGAAGGCAAAGCTGTATGATCTCGCTCGGTCCGCGATATCCTTAAGACCGATCAATGGAAATAGTTTGGTCCTTGCGGGCATCGCCGGCGCTTTGGCGATCGGCAATGTCGATATGGCTTATGCCGCCGGCGATATTTTCCAGCCGATCAATTCGGTGTTCACGACACTCCTCAACTTCATGACTGGAACGTTTGCGACGACAGCGGCGACCATCGCCTGTGCGGCGGTGGGATATATGGCGCTGACGAGCCGGATCCCGTGGAGCTGGTGCTTCTCCATCATCGTTGGCATCGCCTTCATCTTTGGCGGCTCACAACTGGTGCAGTCGATGTCTTCCGGATTGGGCGGTTGATGAGCGAGGCCCAGGCAAAGGCGGAAGTGGCCCCGCTTGTTCTCGGTCTCACCCGACCGAGAATGTTCTGGGGCGTGCCGATCGGTCTGTTCGTCGGCGAGTTGATGATCGTCGTCATGACGTTCCTCAACACGAAGAACCTCGCAATGTTTCTCCTGTTTTTACCTTTGCATGCGGGCGCCTATGTCATCACGGTGCGCGATCCGCACCTGGCAAACGTCGTTCGGGTGCGGATCGCCAAATGCCCCTGGACGAAGAACCGTCACTTCTGGGGCGGCAATTCCTATAGGCCGTAAGGGGAGCAACGATGCAAAAGGCAGTTCGTAGGGATTTTCGATTTGGCGCCGAGATTGGCAGGGAAAAACCGATCTCGGCGCATGTTCCTTACCTCAGGCATGTCGATGAGGAAACGCTGCGGACCAAGGACGGGATGCTGCTGACGATCATCAAGGTCGACGGCTTCTGCCATCAGACCGCCGATCAGCAGATCATCGATGTCGAGGCGACGGCTCGCAACACGTTGGTTCGAGCGCTCGCCGACAGCCGGTTTGCAGTTTACTCCCATATCGTGCGGCGCCGGATACCGCCTGATATCGGCGGCGCGTTCGATATTCCGTTCTGCCGAGATCTCAATGAGCGCTATATGCGCGGCCTCACTGACAGCCGCATGTACACCAACGAGCTTCACCTGACGATCATCCGGCGCGGTTTTCAGGGCAAGGTCGGACTGGCGGATGGATTACTATCCCGCTTCCGCAAGGCGGCCGGTGTGTCGGAGCGGGCGCTCGATCGCGAGGCGCGGCAGGAACTGCGCCAGCACGTCGCCAACATCGTCAAGGGCATGGAACATTATGGCGCCCGGATCCTGAAAGCCGTGCTTCGGGAGCGAAGCGTCTTTTCTGAGCCGCTCGAGTTCCTGGCCATGCTTTTGAATGGCGGCCAACAGGTCAACATGGCACTGCCGCGTATGCCGCTCGACGAGTATCTGCCGACCCGGCGAATTACCTTTGGTCGGCGCCTGTTCGAGATGCGGGGTGGTAGCGACAGCGAAACGCGGTTCGGTGTGATGCTGTCGATCCGCGAATACCCACCCTATACCGCAGCCGGCATGATCGATGGGCTGCTAAAAGTCCCCGGGGAATTCATCCTATCGCAGAGTTTTGCCCTGCAGGATCGTGCGCCAATCCTTTCCGAGATGGATCGGATCGAACGGCAGATCAGTGTGTCGGACGAACGCGGCACCAGCCTCGAAAGCGCGATCTCGATTGCCAGAGACGAGTTGGTCAATGGCCGATCAGTGATGGGCTATCACCATCTGTCGGTCATGGCGCTTGGGCATGCCATCAAGGAAGCCGAGTCCAGCGCCCAAGCCATCACCAAGGAATTACAGAATGCCGGCATGGTGGTGGTGCGCGAGGATCTGAATGCCGAACCGGTGTTTTACGCCCAGCTCCCGGGCAACTTTTCCTATATCGCCAGGCGCGCGCTGATCTCGTCACGCAATTTCTGCGGACTGGCATCCTACCATAATTTTGCACTCGGCAAGCCCACTGGCAATCACTGGGGACCGGCGGTGTCGTTGCTGCAGACGACGTCAATGACACCGTATTTCTTCAATTTCCATAAGGGCGAAGTCGGCAACTTCATCGTCACCGGCCCGACAGGGTCGGGCAAAACGGTGGCGCTGCTGTTTCTGCTGTCGCAGGCGATGCGCGCGAGACCGCAGCCGCGTTGCGCTTTCTTCGACAAGGACCGCGGCGGCGAGATTTTTATTCGGGCCTGTGGCGGTCAGTACGAGGTGCTGCAGCCGGGTATTCCAACTGGTTTCAATCCGCTGCAGCTCGAAGACAGTCCCGACAACAGGGCCTTCGTCTACGATCTCTTGAGCTATTTGGTTCGGCCGAAGGACGAGACCGAAAAGCTTGGTCCCGAGCAGGAGAAAATCCTGGCCCGCGCCGTCGAGCATATCTTCAATGTACCGATCCGCGAGCGGCTGTTCTCGGACGTCGTCCACCTGTTGCGGGGCGGCGAGGTTGCCGGCCGCGACGATCTGGCATCGCGTTTTGAGGCGTGGTGCGATACCCGCGGATGGTTGTTCAACAATCCGGTGGATCTTTGGGATGCGGATCGCGGCGTCTTCGGCTTTGATCTGACGGCCGTGCTCGACGATCCGGAGATCCGCACGGCAGCACTCGGCTACATCTTCTTCCGGATCGGCCAGATGCTCGACGGCGAGCGGCCGATGATGCTGTTCGTCGATGAGGGCTGGAAGCTCTTGGGCGACGACAGGGCCGGCGCCTTCATCAACGACCAGCTGAAAACCATCCGCAAGAAGAACGGCATTGTCGGGATTGGCACGCAATCGGCTCGTGACATCACGACATCGCGGATCGCCCATACGCTGCTTGAGCAAAGCCCGACGACCATCTTCTTCCCCAATCCGAAAGCCGATCGGGACAGCTATGTCAATGGCTTCGGGCTTTCAGAAGTTGAGTTCGAATGGGTCAAATCGACGTCTTCGAGCAGCCGTCAATTCCTGGTCAAACATGACCATGACAGCGTGATCGCGCGTCTGGATCTCTCCGCACTCCCAGACTTCATCAAGGTCCTGTCCGGCCGAGCGGAAACGGTCGCCGAATGTGAGCGCCTGCGTCGGCGCTACGGCGATGCCCCGGAAAATTGGCTCCCATACTTTTGCGGCTGGGACGAGGAGCCCTCCTGGCAGGAGGAGGCTTCCTCGCGGGAAGTGCCTGCCTATTCCTTTGAGCAGATGGAGGAACAGTAATGAGGATACGCCATCTGCACAGCGCTTTGTGCCTGGTACCGCTGGCGATGGCTTCAGCCGTTTCGCCGGCTGCGGCGCAAGTACCGGTCAATGATGCAGCCCGGACGAAAGAGGAGACCAACACGGCGGTGTGCATGCAGAGAGCGCGAACCTTCAAACAATCTTCCGTGACACCCTCGCGTGGTGTCACGTCAAGTGTGACGACCAAAGCCGATCTTGCCGGCATGCAGCAGGTCAACGGAGCGGCAGTCAGCGGGTCACCCCTTTCCGGAACCTCGATTGCCAACAGCGACCTGTCGATCCTTCTGGCCGTCGGTCAGAGCGTCCAGGCGCTGAAGACGAAGAACGTCGGCCAGGTGGTGAACGCGCTGGCAGCAGTCGCAGCCGCGATCAACGCTAACACATCGACACTCAAGAACCAGGCAACCGCGATTGGCTCTGCCAACTCCCTGCAGGGCGCATTCGACCAGAACACCGCGGCGCGCCTGTCGGGCGCCCAGATCTGGAACCAGGCCATCCAGGCGGTGACAACAACGGTTCGACTACGAAACCAGCGGCTTGTCGATCAAGCCGCAGCGGACAGTGCTGCGGCAAAAGTCATGGCCTACGATCCGGGCTCGGTGTCGTTCGTCGGCGGCAATGGCGGCAATGGTGGCAATGAGTAGGAGAGCTCACCCGATGAAGACATTCAACATCTCGTCCAAAGCTGCCTTGGTCGCGGTAATGACGGCGGTTCCATGCGGCATTGTTTTTGCCCAGGTTCCAGTTATCGACGATGCGACGCTGTCACAGGCAACCAAGACCGCCTCGAATACGGCGGAGATCATGTCGTCGAATAGCGATATCCTGCAAACGGTGAACCGGACGCTTGCCGCTGTCACCGGAAATCGCTCCACCAGCGAAATTGCGGGTGCGGCTCTTGGCTCGGGCTTTTCGATCGGCAATGCCCCTGACTTTTCCTCGCTGCTCAGCGGGCAGATGTCCTGGGGCAATCTGGGCTCATACGGCAATACTGCTGCAACGATCCTCAACGGTCTGAACCTGGTCAAGTCGTTGTCCGGCGAGACCGGAAGCGCAAATTTGACGCGCGGTGACAAAGCCTATCAAGGCCTGGTGAATACTGCGACCGCGCTCACCGCCTCGATCGCCGGAACGCAAAACAGTGCGCAGCAGCGCTCGGCAGCGTTTCAGGCTGTTCAGGGACAGATCGGAACAGCAACCGACATCAAGGGCTCGATCGATCAGAACTCGCAAGTCCAGACGCAGACCGCGCAAACGGTCAACGAGCTCGTCGGCGCCGTGAACACCGGAAACGCTGCCCTCAATGCCGAACAGATGCGGCAACTGGCAGCGGAAGCGGCGACGGCTCAGTTCATGACCTATGACGCGGGCCAAGTTTCGTTCGTGGGGCAATGAAAGCGATGACCATACGGACGTTTAAGATGCCATTCCTCGCACTGGTGGTTGCCGCCTTTGCGGCATTGCCGGGATGCGCTGGGCATAAGGAGCTCAAAGCTCCGTGCTCGGTTGAGACAAGCTCGTTCTTCTCCTCGCAGGCCTATGCCAGTGGCGTCAACGAAAACTGCGGGCCGATGGTCCACCAACAGGCCGTGACCATTCTTTGATCAGCGAGGCAGCATGAACCCGTTCGATATTCTGTTTGGCAAGATCGACAGCATGGGCGTCAGCGCGGTTGAGACCATGTATACGACGCTTGCCAGTTATCTCGGGCCGTTGTTCCTGGCAGGGCTCACCGTCTATGTGGTCTGGTGGGGATATGAGATGCTGTTCGGTCGTGCGCAGATGACGGCCGGCGCGTTCGTCTGGCGGTTTGGTCGGGCATTCATCTGCTACACGCTGATCGTGTCGTGGGCCACCTATCAGCCACTGATCGTCCAGCCTTTGCTGGAGGCGCCCGATGGTATGGCGACGATTGTTTGCCAGTCGACCGGCGGCAGCAATTGCGGCGGCGACGGCAGTTCAGGCTCGTCGGTCACGCAAGGGCTCACCGATATCTGGAATAGCGGCATTGCCGTGGTCAAGGCCATGGTCGATGCCGGTGGCATCACGGCTGTCGGCATGTACATCCTTGCCATCGTCGTGCTCGCAGTTGTCTGCATTCTCTGCGCCATCGCCGTCACGCTGCTGATGATCGGCAAGATGACGATGTTCATCCTGCTGGCGATCGGGCCAATCGTCTTGTGTTGCGCGCTGTTCAATTTGACATCGCGGGTCGTGGACGGCTGGATTTCCAGTCTCGCCGGTTACGCGCTGCTGCCGATCATCGTCTATGTCATTCTGGGCTTTATGCTGACGCTGCTGAAGGGCAGGGTCGATGCGCTGACCGCCGATGCCAGTGCGGCAAACATGACGACATTGGCTCCCTTCATGCTGATGTCGATTGTCACAGCCTTTCTCTTGACCCACTCGATCTCGATTGCCCTGGCAATCGCCGGCGGCGGCCCGCGAATAGACGCGCTCGGTGCCGCGGCAGGCGTAATGACGGCAAGGCTTAGCTGGAGAGCCGCCTTCGGCTCTGGGCGCGGCATCGCCCAGGCCGGCGACTATCTGTTCAATCAACGACACGGCGGCGGAGCGACGATCGGTGATGGCGATCCAGCGGCCGCGCAGGTGCGCGCTGCAGCCGCGAACGCCCGCAAATAAGCATGTCAATAAAGATCCTCGGAGATCAGAGAATGGCTAGGAAAGACAACGGGGCGGTTGACCGCGATGCGTCAGCCGGCCCTGACGCGTCAGCTGGGGTAATCGATTCCCGCTATTACAGCGAAGGCGAACAATGGGAGCGCTCGGTCTACCGCTCTGTGGCCATCTCTCGCGCAGCCTGGAGGATGGTCGCAGTGCTGCTTGGCGTTGCCTTGGCGGCGGCGATCGGCCTTCTCTGGATGCTCCTGCCGCTAAAATCCTTTGATGTCGTTGTGCTCGAGGTCGACAAGACCACAGGCTACGTCGAGGCAAGCCGGCCGCTGCAGCAGCGTGGTGATCTCACCCAGAATGAAGCGGTGACGCGGGCCAACATCGTGCGCTTCATCCGTGCCCGCGAAACCTACGACCCCAAGGGGTTGCGCGACAATTTCGATCTGGCGTCGCTTTATTCAACCGGCAAAGCTGCCGCCGATCTGGCAAACAGCTATACCGGCGCAAATCCGAACAATCCCGTCAAGGTCTACGGTGCCAACGCCGCTGTCAGTGTCTTCGTCAAGAGCGTTATCTTCCTGAATGACAATACGGCGGCCGTTCGCTTCTCGACGACGCGCTCCGGCACATCCGGTCCGACGACTACTGACCATTGGGTCGCCAATGTCCGCTTCAAATATACCTCGGAACCGATGCGAAACGATTGGCGCTTCGACAATCCTCTCGGGTTTCAGGTGACCGAATATCGGCGCGATCAGGAAACGGTCACGTCAGGGGAGGAGACCCAGTGAGGACAAGGCATTTTCTTACGACCGGCATCGCCGCGGCAATCGTGCTTGCCCGCCCACCCGTCGTTCTCGCGGAAGTGCAGCCGCAATCGGTCAGGGCCGACGCCCGCATTCGCACCGTACCGTTCCAGAAGGACAATGTCGTCTATCTCGCCGGCATGATGGGTGTGTCGACGATGATTGTCTTTAACGAGGACGAACAGATCGCAACCGTTGCCATGGGCGACAGCCTGGCGTGGCAGGCCGTTCCAGATCAGTCGAAGCGCTTCCTGTTCATCAAGCCGCTGCAACCTGACGCGCAAACCAATATGAACGTGGTGACGTCGAAGCGGGTCTACACCTTCTTTCTGAATGGGGCCAAGCCGGGCAACACGAAAAGCGCCGTCATCAAACTTCGGTTCTCCTATCCGGAGGATTTGGCAGATGCCAATCTGCTGGCGGCCGCCCGCCAGAACGCGGCGATGCCAAATATTCGCCAGGCTTTGGCGAACCCTGGCCGGATCAACTACGACTATGGCTATAAGGGCGCGGTCGACGTCAGGCCCAGCGCGATGTTCGACGACGGCACGAAGACCTTCTTCCAGTTCAGCGGCGAGGTGCCGGCATTGTTCGCCGTCAAATCCGATGGCAGCGAATCCCTCGTCAACTACCGGCGTGAGGGCGGCTACATCGTCGTCGACAAGGTTGCCCGCCAATGGACCTTGCGGGCCGGCAAGGTCGTGACCTGCGTCTTCAATATGAAACCCCCGATCGGCACACAGAAGCAAGCTGAGGTAAAGCCGCAGGAGATCAGCCATGGCCATTGATTTTGAGGAAGAGGCGCGCATTGTCGAAACGGTTGCCCGGCCGGCTGGGAGCGGGCGAGGCAGGCTGATGCCGGTTCTGCTCGCCTCAGTCGCTCTGGTGGTGCTTGCCTATGCCGGCTATGTCAGTTTCATCAGGCCACAGAATGCTGGGAAAACGGACGCAAACGAGGCGTTCAAGACGGCCAGTCATGGCGCTCACCTGAACTTCGACCCCGAGAACCCACCTCCACCCCCGTCTGACAACAAGCTGGTCCTTGTGCCGCCAACACCAAATCCGATCGTGGTCCAGCCACCTCAGATCATCGCCCCCGTCGTCGCGCCCCCGGCCATCGACGAGGAGGCGGCACGACGCGCTGCTGAGGCGGCGGAGCGGGCGAAGAAGGAAGAGGAGTTTCGGCAGGCCCGGCTCCACTCGAACATGCTGGTCGTCGATCAATCCGTCAGGGGTGAAAGTGCTGCTTCCGTTGTTGGCGCGTCATCTGCGCAAAATGCTGGTTCGGGCGCCGGCGCCGACGATGACCCGAACCGCAGGTTCGTGCAGTCGGTGGGTTCTCAGGACGTCGAGAAGGTGACCGCATCCCGCAACGATCGGATTGACGCTCTCATTCCCCAGGGGACGTTGATCCGCGGGGTGCTCGAAACGGCGATCCAGTCTGATCTTCCCGGCATGGTCAGAGCTGTCATCTCGACCGATGTCTATTCCTTCGACGGCCGGCGGATCCTGCTGCCGAAAGGAACCATGCTGACGGGAGAGTATAAGAGCGGAATGGCGCGCGGCCAGACGCGTGTGCTGATCGTCTGGACGCGCGCGCTTCGCAGTGACGGGACATCCGTAGCACTCGGTTCTTATGGAACGGACGATCTCGGCCGTTCGGGTCTTAGCGGCTTCGTCGACAAGCACTATCTCGAGCGTTTTGGCGCGGCTGCGGTGCTCAGCATGGTTGGAGGCATCTCCTCCTTTATTGCCGGCCTGAACAGTGACGGATCCAGCAGTTCCGGTGCGTCGTCTTCCTCGAGCTCGGATGCGCAAACCCAGGCGCAGCAGACCCTGTCCCAGACCATGGCCGAGATGGCGAACATGGCACTGAAGGATTCGATCAGCATTCCGCCAACGATCTATGTTGACCAGGGGACTGAGATCATGGTGTTCGTTCGCAAGGATCTCGACTTCTCCTCGCTCTATCCCGATCCGGTTAAGGAAGCCGTCAATGAACTTCGTCGCGCCCAGACTAGAAATTCGGCGGGCAAGACCGGCCAATGACGTGCTGACATCCGAAGAGCCCAAGTCCCTATGGGACAGCCTGCCTATCTATGTCAGGCAGACTGCCCAGCCGATCCGAAAGTGGTTGGAGGATCCAGCCGTGATCGAGATCATGTGCAATCGGCCGGGAGAAATCTGGATCGAAAGCGTCAATAGCCGTCACATGATCCGACACGCAACGCCGGCACTTGATGAAAGGGCAATTACCGCGCTGGCGCAAATGATTGCCGGCACAACGCAGCAGAGCGTCAACGAGGAGACGCCGCTTCTGTCGGCTGCCATGCCCCATGGCGAGCGTTTCCAGGCGGTGCTGTCCCCGGTCGCCGTTTTGGGCGGTGCCTTTGCAATCCGCAAACAGGTCATCCGCGATATGACGCTCGATGACTATGTCGAGCTCGGCGGTCTCGATGGTATCAGGGTGAGTGGGGCCGGTGTTGCGACTGGGGCCGGCATGGCGGCTGGCGAGGACTTAAGCGATCTCGAACAGCAGTTGATCGCGCGCTTAGTGGACCCATCGCCGGCGGCACGGCGCGAATGGCTGCGCTTTGCCGTCGAAAACCGCATCACGATGTTGATTTCCGGGGGCACATCGAGCGGCAAGACGACCTTCTTCAACGGTCTCTTGAAGGACGTGCCGGTATGGGAGCGCCTGGTATCGATCGAAGATACCCGCGAGCTAAAACCCCCACAGCCGAACTATCTGGCGCTCGTCACCTCAAAAGGCGGACAGGGCAGGGCACGCACGACCATCCAGGAGTGCTTGGAGGCGGCACTTCGTCTGCGCCCGGACCGGATCTTCATGGGCGAGATCCGCGGCGCCGAAGCCTTTAGCTTCCTGCAGGCCGTCAACACCGGTCATCCCGGGTCGATCTCGACCCTGCATGCCGACAATTCGCGCGGCGCCTATGAGCGTCTGGCGATGGCGACCATGCAGGCAGGGCTTGGCCTCACCAAGGCGGAGCTGATGGAGTTCGTGCGCTTTGTCGTGCCGGTCGTCATCCAGGTGGCCCGCGATCCCGCCACCATGAAGCGCAGCGTGCGCGAGATCTATTTCAGCAAGTGGAGTGGCTGATGAACCGCTTCGAGAAAGCCGTGGCTCTCGTCGCGGGACCGATCGTGGGCGCAGGTGCTGCCTTCTACGCTTGGTCGGCAAGCTATGCGGCTGCTTCCTATCTGCTGCTGAAAAGCTCGACCATGTGGAAAAGTTTCGTCAGCGGCGACCTGCTGATGCCGGCAAAGCAAGCCTGGGTTTATTTTGGAAATCCGATCGTCACGAAATTGATTTCCACTGCAACGATCTCGACGCTGGCATTGAGTGCGGTCGCAGCTGCTGGGATCACACTGGCGATCAAGCGGCCCTGGCAAGTCCGCCCGCCAGCTGATGGCTCCCGCTTCGCAACGCTCAAGGATCTCGAGAGTGCGGGTCTATTGGGCGGCACACCTGGCAAGTCGGTGCTGCTCGGCACCTTCGGCAAGGGCCGTAATGCGGTCGACGTCCGCTATAGTGGCGATAGCCACTTCTTCGTCAACGGTCCGTCCCGCTCAGGCAAAGGGCGAGGTTTCGTCATGCCGAACCTCCTTGAATACGAAGGATCGGTCATCGTGCTCGACGTGAAGTTGGAAAACTACGCACTGACGGGACCAGCCCGTCTGGCCATGGGGCAGCAATGCTTTGTCTTCGCGCCTGGATCGGCTCGCTCGCATCGCTGGAACCCGCTCGACTTTGTCCGAGATTGGCCCGAGCGCTCAACGGACCTGATCAATCTGGCTGCAACGCTGTTGCCGATCGGGGAGAAGGAGGACGGCTACTGGAAACAGACGGCGCGGGGGCTGCTTGCCGGTGTGCTTGGATACGTATTGGAATCGGGGAGTATGGAGGGTCGCCGCAACCTGCGCTCCGTGTTGAGGATGTTCTCGACCGGCCGCTCCTTTTCGTCCGTGTTGCAGGACATTATCAGCGGTGAGCCCGAACTCGACCAGTTCATTCTTGGCAGCTTTCGCCAGCATCTCGGACGTGACGAGGAACAGCGCCCTTCGTTCGAGGGCCATGTGACGACGGCACTCTCGGCATTCAATAATCTCTTGGTTGCTGAGGCTTGCCAGGGAAGTGACTTCGACATCCGCAACCTGCGTCGCAAGCCGTTCTCGCTGTTCATCGCAGCGCCTGTCTCTGATTTCGGGACGGTGGAGCCGATCATCCGGCTTCTGATCCAACAGATCCATGATGTGATGCTGCGGTCCCTCCCTGGTGCCGATGAACCGCACAAGATCCTCATGATGCTCGATGAGTTCTACCAGTTCGAACGATTGCCGGAAATCATCAGGCGGGCTCCTCTGGTCGCCGGCTACGGACTGACGATCGCGCTCGTCGCCCAAAACATTCCGCAGCTTGATGAGCGCTATGGCCAGCAAACGCGAAATGCACTTCTTGGCAATATGGACGTCAAGCTCAGTATCGCCGTCGGCGACGACGCCACGGCCAAGATCGTCTCCGACAATCTCGGTCGCAAATATGTGGAGCGTGAAGGTTGGGGGAGGCAGACAGGGCTTCTCCTCGGAAAGCAGGCATCGTCTGGTCGGTTTGAATTGATGCCGCTGATGGACCCAGGTTCGGTCCAGCGGCTGGACGATAACAATACGATCCTGCAGGTGCGCGGCGGTTACGGCGCGATCCTGAACAAGCTGAACTTCTACAGCGATGCACGGTTTCTGGCGCGACGACGGGACGTTGAAGAACGGAAGAGCGAGCTTGTGATTCCGGAGATCGGAACCCGGACCGAATGGCCACTGTTCACGTCTCAGCCACCGGAGCTTGTCGTAGATATACCAGCAGTTCAGGGCGAACAGCGGCAACCCACCGCCATCGACCACGAGATGATCGTGTTGGAGCACGCGGGCGCTGTGTTCGCCGAACCAGCGCGGCTTATGCATGTTTATCGATCGGCAATAGCCGCGATAGACGACCAGCCGACCGCCGATCTGCTGTTTCGACTGAGGACTACGCCTGGAACGATCGGCGAAATAAAAGGAGAGAAAAGCCGCTTCGTTCGGCAGAACAGACACGTAAGAGAGCAGGCGATGGCATCGGTCTGGCCGCTGCGTAAGGCAATCTCTGAGGGGCGTTGGGCTGTCATTGGCGCACGGCTCTCCGATAAGGCGGAGCGTGAGGAATTGTTTTTCATTCCCGGCATCAAATCATCCATGACGGATCATCTTGATGTCGACGAGGACGAGACCAATCTTCTGCATTTTGGGTTCTCATCGGCCCAGGAGGTCGTGGAGCAAGTCACCGGCATTGCGGAAGCCGCGATTGGTGGCGAGCAGGATAACGATCGAGATGCACTCGCAGCAGCTCTCGCCAATCTTACGGCTGCTTTGGAACATTCCATGACGGAATTCGAGGAGGAGAATCGTCTGCTGGTTTCCCTCTGATAGATCGAACAACAACGTGATTGTAAGCCCGGCCAGAAAGTCGCGATAAAGTTTTGGAGCCTGTCGTCAATGAAGCCAAAATACGATGCAGACGAGTTGGATTTGCAGCTCTAATATTTCCCTGAGCAGCATCAGACTCGGCCTCGCTTCCGCGGGGCTTTTTTGTCTTAGAAAGCTGATGAGCTCACCAGCCTAACCCTTTGTATGTATTGACAGGAGCAACCCTAAGGTTTAAGAATTTTAGTAAGTTATCTTCCCCGGCCGGGTTTATAGACCAGGTGCCTGCGTTTCCCCCAAACGACGAAAGCTCCTGGCCTCTTTTCCGCTAAGAGGAGTGACTAGACGTCCCGCCAACCAAGCTCACGACAACGCTGTTCGCCGGCAGCAACCGCCGCCTTACGGTCAGGATATGGACCGGGAAGATAGCCATTCAAGCCTGACCGTTGCGCCATCCGCTTTCAAGCCATTCGATGTTGTTCACGACGTGCCAGCTTTCCATGCTTGCGCCTATTGCGACTCATGGTCGAAAGGCGTTCTGTCCATCACTTCCATCGCGCGGTGTCGTAGTGACGATGCCAGGCAGCGCGTGCGGTCAAAGTTCACCTATTGGTGAGTTAGTTGCACCTGCGCTGACGGATCACCATATCTGGGTCAAGGCAAGCAGCGCGCCCTTTAGGGGCGGCTACTGCGTTCGCCCTTACCTCAAAATTTGGAGACTTAAGATGGCTGACACCATGGACGCAAACGCGTCAGAGAAACCGTACGACGCGGTTTATCTGGCGAAAAAGCACCGCATCACAATGGAAGATGCGAAGAAGATCATCGAGACACACGGCGCCGACCGCAAGGCTTCTGACAAAGCCGCACGTCGGATTGCTGTGTAAATGGTAGGCGGTCTGTCGATTGCGGGCCGCTTCCTCACCTGATTATAAAAACGCCTGCTAGACCAATCAAAACCATGCACTGAAGTATATAAAGCGGCCATTCTTCAGCCATTATATTTCCTCCCGCGCCAGCGGCGCACTGAGATAATATTCCTCTTTTGAGGTGGCTAACAGCCCGATGATAACAACCCGCAACGGTGCGCTTCTACGAGAGGCGACGCGGGCTTGCCATCGGCGTTTTCTCTCTGTGACTCGCTGAAATCAACTTTGAGGCGACAAGAAGGCGAGTTCGTTTAAGTTCACCGCATATGGAGGAGCGAATTATGAAATCGACCAATGACCAGGAATACATGCCATCCGCAGAAGAAAAATGGATCAATGGCGTGCTGGTGCTTACCCTGCCAATGGCCATTTTCGGCGTCGCACTCGTTTGCTCGCTTTTCGTCTAAGGCCCAGGCCTCAACATCTGTCGGGTCTTCTTGACGGCGAGCCAGGTCTACATCCTGCTGATGGTTGACTTGCGTCGGCACCGGAGACGTAGTTGATTGGCTATGTCTTTCGCCCCACTTCGCGGGAACGGCAATGGCCACCTTCTACCTCGCAACGATCAAGCCGGAAGACTATGCGGAATTTTGGCGCATCCTGCCCCACGACCTCGATAGTTCTTATGACCGCTGGCTGTTCCTTAGGCACCTAAGGAAGATGAGCCTTGAAGGCGCGGGGTTCACAATCATCGATTTCGAGATATCCTCCAGCGACTTCCTGCGAACGTGCGATGACGATCATTCGTATATTAGTCTCAATGGCCTCTTTCGATTTGCGGAAGAGAAGGGGTTGTCCTCTTTGAAGAGGACATAAGCCTCGGAATCAGCCTTCGCCTTGTTTCAACTCGTGGAGGACCCAATGGATTTGAAGGCTTGCCGCGAAGATCAAATGAAAATTATCGCCGAGATCGAGGCCGACATTGTGCGGAATAAGGACAACAACGTGCGGCACGGGGAGCGGCGAGGGATGAACACCGGATGGACCGATACCACCGCATCTAACTTAGCGATGAGAGAACGGCACCTAGTTTTGGCGATCGAAGTATACGCGTAGTGGCTGTTGCCTTGTGGCCCGCATGTCTGATCTATATGAAGTCGAAGAGCATTTAGATCCGCTCGATCCATTTCAATCGACTTGCTTTCTTGGCTTCACGATCACCATGACATCACGCGAAAAATACAACGCTTATCGCCGGGCCTGGTGGGCGAAATCGCTCGGTGAACACCTGACGGAATCGCGCGTCTTCCTCCCGCGGGACGCTCATGATTGGGTCGTGCGTTTCGCGGCAGAAGTTGAAGAGCGCATTCCTTTCGTATTGGGCAAACTGGTTGTCGCGCAGATAACCGGCGTTGAAGAAAAGGCGCAGAGTGAACCCCTCGTCCCAGCTCAGCAGCAAGACGAAGCCGCTGAAAAGACGACCAACGCGGAGGCAATCTCCGCTGACAAACTTTACAAGCTGTTCTACGTCGTCCTGGCATCGCGTTTCCCCAATGATACCGGATCCACGCGGCTGAGGCAGGTTGGTTTTCTGGCAGCAGTAGCCGCAGAGATCGCCGCCGGCCGAAAGCCCACCGCCAGCTCCATTGCGAATTGCACGGACAACCACGTCTCGCAAATCACCGGGCTGGCGAAGACGCTAAAGGACAGGGGCGTCATTGACGTTCGCAACGCCCCGTCGGTTCGAAAAGGCAAGGCCGCCAAGATCTTTAGCATCCGCCCGGATGCTCTCGAGGCTGTCCATGCCGCTCACCTCGAGGTGACGGGACAGGTGATCGACGACATCACACCGCCCTGAAAAAACCCTTCGAAGATCCGTCGATGACGACCCGGTTCGCCAAGGGAAGGAAGTCATTTGCTTGTATTCACCGCATCGTTTGCTATATTGCTCGTTTAGGCGGCCTATCGCGGGCTGGCTTGAAACGGATTGTTCAATATCAACGACTTACGCCATCGATCGGCAATCCAACGATTCGATTGGTGAGGTGAAAGGACAGCGCACGGCAAAACGAAAAAGACCCTGAAAGTTGGCGCTTTCAAGGTCGATCCGTCAAAGCTCAATGCTTGAATACGGGGTTGATCACCCACAAGAAGTAACGCGATCTTCTCCAAAAAACACATTGTTGTCAAGCAGCGACGCCATTTTGGCGAACGGTTTTCTGTTGCCGTGTCCTTCGAAGAGGACGCGAATGACAAGCATGCCAAATTCCCATCGCGCATATGCAAACCGGCGAGTGACTGCCACGAGCCTTCAGACTGACCGCACTGTTGCAGCTTACCGAACGAATCATCAAGACAGATCCAGTATGAGCCGGCCTTCGCGGATCCAGGCGCTACAAGTGGCAAAACGGTATGCCTCAGCAATCGGGCTCAAAGCGGCGAAGATTGCGCTGATCGACCAACTATTTGCATTCTCCAAGGCCATCGACTGGTCCGATACTGAGGCTGTTCCGATCGTTTGGCCATCAAACGAATTGTTGGCGCGGCGCCTGGGCATAAGGGTTTCGACATTGAAGTATCATCTCGCAGGCTTAGTCGAAGCCGGCCTGATTTGTTACTCTGACCATCCGATCTACCAGCGTCGCGGCCGGCGGAGTGAGGATGGCCGCATCGTCGAGGCCTATGGCATCAACTTATCCCCAATTGCCGCTCGTTATTGTGAACTGCTCGAACTTTCCGATGCGGCAGACTTTGAAGCAGGCAAGTGCAAGCGCCACTCCAATAGCCGTACTTTGCTGAGAAGGGGCATAGCAGCAATCATTGAGGCGGCGAGGCGGGAGTTGGGATCACTCGACGAAGCCTGGAATTCGCTGCGAGCACGGCTTGACCGACTACGTGAGCGGCGCGCGCAGGGATCGGTCGAATTGGCTGAGGTCGTTGATGCGCTCAAGGCCCTGCGCGCCGAAGCAGCCGAGCTCCTCGAAGCACTCTATGATCGCCGAGATTATAACACCAAGGTAGCGAAATTTCGGCCTCTACAAACTACAGCTGAAACCCCAAATTCTGAATCTTGTAATGAAGAGCGGACTTGCGCTGACGCGCAATACATCGACGAGTCCGGCGCCATTGGCGCGATGGCTTATGAAAACAAGCCTTCGGATACTCCGGCGCCAAGCAAGCGAAAAACGCCGCCGACAGAGACGGATGACGACATCGTCAATGTTTCATTGCCGCTGCTGCGCTCGGCCTTTGTCCAGCTGTCTGAGATGGTGCCCGAGATATTCAATCACTGGGCGGCGTTCCGCTCATCGGGCGGGCTTCTTTGCCGACTTTGTTACGTCAATCCCCAAGTCTATCAGGAGGCCGTGGAGGTGCTTGGGCAGGATCTTGCGATCGTCGCCTTGGCGCTGACTGCTGAACGCAATGCGAATGGCTCCGTTTCGAACCCGGGCGGATATTTGCGAGAACTGGTCAATCGGAGCCGGAAGGGGACTTTGAGATTAAGCCGATCTCTGTTTGGGATGGCGGCATCGGCTCAAAAGCTACATTGATGATCGCTATAACGCGTTCCAACAGCAAAGTGATTGATGACGCTGGAAAAAGCCACCGGTGGGGTCAGTTTGAAGGCATGCTCGCGAAAGTGTTGCGTCAGCCATCTGTCTTTCGCAGCCGGAGAACGACTTCGTATCCAAACGTTTTTAGTAGCGATCCTGCTGGTTCCGCCTCATCCGTTACGACGTCTATGGAGTCGCTTTCACGAACTTCGCCAGAGATCTGCAATGCCTGATCGAAGCAATGCACAGACCATTCAGCAAAGGATTGATAGCCCTGTTGCCTGGCGAACTGGTCCAGTGCGAAACCTCGCGCGCTGTCCTTGCTCAAGCCGATATGGGGGACGTTTACGACAATGGTGTTGGCAGCATTGGCCATCTTCGAACTCATTTTTCCAAAGTGATTATTGACAACGCCGAGGCGATCGAGTGTCGAGGCATGCCTTGTCCCCTCAGATGGACAATGCACGGAGGTTCGAGTGCGACTTATCAGGGTGCTCCTTGTGGAAAGTTGCATCGAGGCGATATAGCCGTTGATTGAGGACAAAGGCACGATAGGATACGAAACCAAACGAAATTAAAATCGGTAAGCTTTTGTTAAAAAACGGAAAATTATTTATCCCTCCACCAAACGACGGGAGTGATTTCAAAGAATTGTTCAAGCGATTGGCTGCGGCCGGAGCGGGCCGGGCTTTAGGCAGTGACGGTTTCCCCGCGGGGTCGTGGACGCCCGAGCTTCTTGCCGAGGCGATTTCACAGATTGATTCGAACCGGGTTGGGGTGGATCTGCGAACGGTTCAGCTTTGGTTTCAAGAGAACGAGAAGGGGATCAGCACTGCCAACATTCGTTGGCTTGCAAGGATTTTTGGGTGCGATGATCCAGTCGCAACCAGTGAATGGCAGATGGAGCTTAGCGAGGCGCAATCTCGGTTCACGGCAAAGAGACGAGAATCGAAGAATGCGAGAAGCAGCGCCAGCTTTGCGCCCGGGGTTCCGGAAGCGGCATGGACTGCGACAGTCGATGATGTAACAGGGGCGCCGGCGGAGTTGGCGCGAGAGACCGATATCAAGCGGCCGGGCCAGCGTCCCGGTTTGGCCTTGAGATCGGAAGCGCTTTTTTCTCACGGATCTCCCTTGAATTTACCGGCGTCGGTATTTGCGGGTGCCACCGCTCTAGGTTTCCTGTCGTACATCACGGGCATTCACAGCGCCACGTACGTCCGGGCGGATGGCGTCGTGAAGCAGGTTGGGTTTCTTTGGGCACCGAATTGGACATTCCTCTTCATGGTGCTTTTGCCACTGTTTTTTTCGCTTGTGACAGAGCTGCTTGTCTTTTGGAAAGGTGAAGGGCGCTTGAAGCTACTAGCGCAGGGCGACAAGATGGAAAGCGACCGTGATTGGGGCCGCAATGTAGAGGCTTCTTCCTATTCATATTGGGCGGTTTTTTTGATTTGTGTATTGTTCGCCGGTCTTTTTCAATGGATCGGCGTGTGTTTGGTCCCACTAATGAAAGGTGGTGCCGACTACGCGACAAGTTGGGGCTCACTGGCCATTGTGCGCCCTGAAATCATATCGGTGCCAATGTCGATTGTGTTCACGGCGCTCGCATATCTATACATGTGCCTGTGCTTTTACCTGTTTTTCGTGGGTCTCATTTTGCTTCACACGATGGTCCATGATCTTTGGAGAATTGAAGAGGCATCGAAGATCCGGTCGGAGGTGGAATATCGACACGAACTCAATGAACGCGGCCTCCGACTGATGCGCGGAATTTTTCGGTGTACGGTTTTGGGTGTTCTCGTCGCCATATGCATGAAAGCCCAAAGCTCTTACCTGACATCTGATCGAGAGAACATTGTGGCTTGGCTTGTCGGCGATATGTCATCAGTCTTGCATCCCCACGCAGATGTCAGCAACAGGTTCAGCTATAGAATGCCGACGCATTACAGCAGCCTTCTTGTCGCTATTTCGACCTGTGTTGTCTTTCTGTATGGTTCCATCCGTTTAGGTGGCGGAAGTCGATTTCAAGTGCCTTTGTGGAAGATGTCCGCGGTCGTAGCGTTGCTCTTTGCTAGCTACTTGCTGATCGATGCATTTGCGGGCTTTTCGATCCTTCTGGGCATTGGAGTGCTCCTCGGGATATATGGCCTGTGTGATCCAGGGTTTGGGCATCGCGAACGAGGGAGGTAGGAAATCAGAGTGTATCATAGTTGGCTTGATCGGTGGGACGAACGGCGGGCGCGGCGCGGTGAGGAGGGGAAGGAAAGAACGGAGTTCGTCCTTGACGCGGAACGCGCCTTTCCTGGCGTGGAGAAGATAGCAAGTCTCGAGGAGTTTTTTGTTCTTGCCGACCAGGCCGTGGCTGATCCAGCCTTCTTCGATGAACCGAGTGGAAGCGATCAAGGTTTTCAAAGGCAAGATGGGTGGCTCAAATTTCCATCGGGCATGTCTACTGACGTAGAGGAGAACAATGTCGTCTGGGCGAAAATCACAGAAAGCGGGTCCTTCGATCAGGCATTGGTGATTTTTCATCACTGGAATGCAACTGCACGGAACCGTCACATTGCCAACTTTTTCTCACAGCGCGGCATCACGGTTGTCGAGATCGCTATGCCCTATCACATCGAGCGCAGCCGTCCGGGCTCCGCGCACGCAGATTACATGCTTAGCCCGAATCTCGGTCGAACGATCCAATCTATAAGGCAGGCGGTATGGGACGGGCGAAAGCTCATTCGTTGGTTGAAAGGCCAAGGCTATCGAGAGATTTCCGTTCTCGGTATGAGCTTAGGTTCCTGGGTCGCAGGGTTGGTCGCTGCGCACGACTCGACTGTGTCAAAAGCCTCGTTGTTTCTCACAGCGGGAAGTCTCGCGGATATGGTTTGGACGGGGCGCGCTACACTATCGATACGTGAAAGCCTCGAGCCCGTTATTGACCTCACCGATCTCAGAAGGGCGTGGGGTCCGCTTAACCTAGAGAATTACACGCATAATTTGGCACGGACCGATCTCGAACTTCACGTTGTGTTGGCTAAGAGGGACAAGGTTGTCCTGCCAGAGATATCGCAGCGGTTCATGCAGAGGCTGAAGGCCGTCGGAGCTAGGCCAAATATTTTGGAATTAAACTGTGGTCACTATTCGCTCGGCATGCCGCCTCACATTTTGTTGGCGGGTTTGAGCCTGAAACGGTTTCTGTCTTCCCGCTCAGCTCAGGGCTCGTTGATCAAACCCAGAAGATGACGGTTGCTGCGATGCAGATGGCCGAGAAGAGGTGTGTGCGCAACGGTCATAGCGGATGGCGGGTTGCGATGCGTCGATACTGCCGACTAATGGAGGGACGGTGGAGGGCGCCGCAGGGTCGTGCCGATAGTCGGATCGTGGGAGAGCCATGACTATACGCCTGTGATGTTATACTGTCGCGACAAAGTTGAATTGTCCGATTTGCACGCACCTTGATCAGCCCCCGATCCGGCGTCGGCGCAGGCCGCCGTCCGTTATACGTCCATCCGAGCACGCTGATGCGATGCGTGAAGCGGCTCTATTGTCCAGTCGATGCCCACCGCACGCGGCAACGAAATAGCTGCAGCGTCAGAAACAACGATGTTACACGCTAAGCAGACAACAGTCGGCGGAACCACTTTCGTCGCTGTCCATTCAGTTACCATGAAAACACTCCCTCCGCTCGTGATGCTTGTTTTGATCTTCTCTGCTGGTACCATCGCTGCTCACGCGTTACGTCCGGAGGCGATCGATGCCGCATCACTTGCTTCCATCGCACCAGAGCGGCCGCGCAAAGCGTCCTCCAACCCCGACCCAGCTATCGTCCGTCTTCAAGTCTTGCTCGACCGCGCCGGGTCGTCTCCTGGCGTCATCGACGGATTCTACGGGGACAACGTCCGCAAGGCCGTGGCTGGGTTCGAAGAGATGCGCGGTCTGCCTGTCGACGGAAGGCTGAATCGCGACGTGGCCGCTCGCCTGGAGGACAAGACGCCGATCATTGAGCGCTATGTCGTTTCGAATGACGATGCGACGGGCCTTGTCGACAAGATACCCAAAGACTACGGCGAAAAGGCAAAAATGGAGAGCCTCGGATACACGAGCGTGGCAGAGAAGCTTTCCGAGCGGTTCCACATGGATATCGATCTTGTGAAGACGTTGAACCCTGGTGCTAAATTCGTCCCCGGGGAGACGATCTATGTCGTAATGCCTGGATCTCCGAGGGAGGGAAAGGTGAAGCGGATCGAAGCCAGAAAGCGGACAGGGCAGGTCATTGCATACGCTGAGGACGGCTTGTTGCTTGCAGTATATCCGGCGACAATCGGAAGCAAAGAAGCTCCTTCACCCTCGGGCACCCACAAGGTGAAGGGTGTCGCAAGGATGCCAACATATAGGTACGATCCCAAGCTAAACTTCAAGCAGGGAAAGAACGACAAGGTGCTGACCATCCCGAAGGGACCGAATGGACCAGTCGGCACGGTGTGGATCGACCTGACCGAGCCTACCTACGGAATACACGGCACGCCGGAACCCAAGCTAATTGGCAAGGTCGGATCGCACGGCTGTGTACGGCTGACGAACTGGGATGTGGAGGAATTGGCGGGAATGGTAAAGCCAGGCGTTGTCGTCGACTTCAAAGACTGAGGCATCGAGAAGGTGCCGCAGGAAGGTGTTGGCGGCCATCAGGTCGGCACCTCATTTCGTCCGCCGTTGCTGACCTTGCAGGGTCTCGCGTCGGGGAAGCGCTTTCGCTGGCTCTTACCGAAACGCCCGAAGTGTTCGTCCCAATCCGCCCCCGCGGCCGACAATCGCGCGAAGGATCGCGATATAATTCTGAAGTTGCGCGGAACGAAGCCAGGTCAAAACCTCGACCTTGTGCTGCGCCAGAGCTGAGGTCCGCGTTCGGGACAAGACTCTGAATTCATCGGAGGTCCTGGCTTGGAAAATTTCAGTTGCCGACAAGCGGCTGCCACCCCGATCGAAACGCACGCGAAGGTTCATGGAGACTTCGGCGGCCCCTGCCGCACGCTAACGTCGGCGGCACTTGCGCACCCTGAGGATTGCGCCTTCCATTCCAGGACGTCTTCGCTTTGCACCCAGACCGTCCCCTCACTTCCAGCGCGGCCGTGATCCAGCTTGTAGCTCGCGACCTTCCCGAACAAGGCGCGATGGACCATCAACCAGTCCATCGAGATCTCGGGCGGTGCGGCGACGTCCTCCATGGCCTCGCGAGTGACGACGACCAGCCAGTCGGTGCTGCCATCGGTCATGGGAATGTGTGCGTTCTCCCCTGTGATGAACGGCGGCATGTCGTCTCTCATCGATAGCGGCATACGCTTTCCTCTCCGGTAGTAGAACTAGTGGGTATGGGTCTGCCAACCGACGCCGCTCCGGTGGTCTCGATAATTCATGTGCGGTCTTGACCTACTGTCTGACCGACCAACTGGAATGATGGCATGCTCACCAGGATCTTCAAGCTGGCAGCGTGAACTTAGCGGGTCGCTCCCCACAGATAGGCCAAAGCTGCAACGATCGCGACGGACGTCAGCGGCTGCGCGCGGACACTACGCTCGATGTCTGCAATGTAGTCTTGGAGCGAGTTCTTGGGGAAACGTTCGACGTCTTCGGTCTCAACCTCGGCGCTCTGCTCCTTCACCCTTTGCGCTTCGTCGGTATCCACGCGGCCCGTTGGGATCGAGGTTATGGTGTGTGAGACCGGATCAGACGCCGGGAAGGTGTCTTCCAGACCTTTGTCGAGAACATTCTGTCCGCCGCGGGCGCGCTGTTCAGCCTGCTCTCGCCGCATCGACTGCACTGCTGGCGATTTGGATGGTGATTTGGTCATGCTTTGTCCCCTTCAACTTGTTGGGAGGAAATGTCTTTGGTGCGCGGGGTGTTCCGTAAACTGCATCCGACAAGTCATACTTGAGGACGCGGAGAACTTCGGCAAGCAGAAACCGCGATACCTGCGCTCACCGTGGTCGGGGACCGGGACGCATTGGTCAGAACCGACATGGGTTGCTACGGGGTGTCGAACTGCGGTGCCGGGAAGTTGGGCCTTATGATCTCCCTATGGTTTGGCGTCACTTGTTCAGGTCCGTGGCCATCTGCAGGTGATGCACCAGGGCGGGGTGCGTCGCTGACGCCCAGGCCTTGAGCGAGGCGTTGTCGCCGCCGTCGCCATAGCGCTTGAAGAGATCGACGGCATCCTTGTGCGCGGCCTCCTGATCCGAGTGATACTGCTTGGTGAAGTCGTTGCCTTGCAGGCTCTTGAGTTTGTCGAGCATGCTCTGCTGCGACGACGTCATGGCTGTCGGTAGCGTTGCCTGCACCTTGCCGCTTGTCACCAGGCCCTTCAGTTCGCCGGTGGTCTTCTCATGGTCCGTGATCATCTGCTGAGCGAAGCTCTTCGTCGCGGCGTCGGCACGAACAAGCGCCAGCTTGCTGGATTCGATTTCGAACATGTCGCTCGTAGTGGCTTCCTGGACGAAATCTTCCGTCTTCGGCGCGACGCCAATCAGGGAATTCACCCCGGTCTTTTCGGCGGCGGACTGGGCGAGAGCTGGCGCTGCCAGAGCGAGTGCGACGGACGCGATTGCAATGCGGTTCATGCCTATCTCCTTGTTGGGAGCAGGCACAACGATCCCGGCGCTTGAGTGTTCCGAACCGTGCGCCACAAACGGGAAGCGCCGTCTTGGCCAGAACCCATGATCTCCTGGAACCAGCGATGCGACTCCGAGTTACATGTGAAAGAAGGAGGCCAACATCATGCCAGCCAAGTCGAAAGCTCAACAAAAAGCCGCAGGTGCGGCCCTTTCCGCAAAGCGCGGTGAGACGCCGATAAGTGAACTCGAGGGCGCTTCCCAAGCAGATGGTCGAATCCATGAGTGAGAAGCAGCTCGAAGAGTTCGCGGCCACAAAGACCAAAGGCAAGCCGGAACATGTCCGAAAATAGTTTGGCGGCACTTCGTTCTATTGCCACCACCGTCGGAGGAAAAATTAGATGGACGAGATGAGGAAACCGACTGAAGACCAGAAGGAAGCTTATGACGCGGGTGCCCGGGCGTTCCAGGGCGGGGGTGACAATGCAAAGAACCCGCATGCGGAGGGGAGCGACGTCGCCAAATATTGGGAGCACGGATTTCTCGATGCGCAGAAGGCGTCCTGCCACGGGCGATGAGTTGGGATTTTGTGTGAAACTGAATGAAAGGAGGCATTGGGATCGCCGCGACTATACGCGTGTGAAAACGGAGGACATCATGGCTTATCGAGATATCGTTGTTACCTGGACGTCAGTGTGGATTGCCCGGCGCGTCTACGCACCGCCATCAATCTTGCGACGAAACACCAAGCGCGACTGATCGGCGTCGATATCACCACAACGATTCGATGGACCCTAAAACCGGCAAGGCAAATCTTGAGTTAATGCAGGCCGGTCGTGCTCCCATCGGGCCGGATGGCAACCCCATCAACCTACATCACATGACTCAAACGCAAGATGGCCCCATTGCGGAACTGACCCAGACTTCCATCAAAGCAACTCCGCGGCTATTCATGTCAATACCAACGATATTCCGTCGGGTATCGATCGGACGCAATTTAATGCTTGGCGGCGGGCATAGGGGACGCACAATGGCTGATGACATTGACGCTATCATCGATGAAGTAAACCGGTGGGATGATCCGGCGCAGCGTAAAAATTCTCTGCCGGATGATGCCCTGATAGCAAGATATGAAGCTGCGACGGGTTTTCGGTTCACGGAGGATTACAAGAAGTTCCTGAAAACCGTGAGTATTGCTTTTGTTGGTTATTTATCTCCATTGACCCTCAATGAAGAGATGGGCGGGGTGTACGGGGAGCTGCGCTCAGCTATCGGGGAAGGTCAGGCGATTGGTTTTCCTAGAAAAGCAGTGCGCGAAAAAATAGCCATATCAATGGTTTATTGATGTGTGGCGGGGAAGTTGGAATGTCCGCCTTTGTGCAAAATAGAAATGTCACTTTGGGCGCGTCTTCGGCCATTTAGAAATGCGACACTCGACATGTCCACTTGCGCTGAGGCAAGCCCCCGACCGGACCGGCTGAGCCGGGTTGCAAGGGAAGGGAGGGGGCGGTTGAGACGCTCCTCTTCGACTTTAGCTTTAAGACGATCCGATCGGTCATTCACTCGGCAGCTTGCTGCCGCAACAGGGCCTTCTCACGTCGCGCAATGACCGCCGGATCGTTCATGTAATCCGTGCGTCTTCCGGGTTTGCGACCTGTCGGCTTG
>NZ_JBFRFF010000049.1:0-36097 GCF_052114685.1 Rhizobium sp. 2YAF20
CGAATACCTCTCGCTCAAGCTCGACGATCCGTCCTTCACGGCTCCGGTCTATGCCTCCCTCGTCCAGGGCGACAAAGGCGAGCACAAGCTCATCTGGTCCCGCTAAACAGCACCAAGGCGCCCCGCTCACTGCGGGGCTACCCATCAACCCCCGGAATTATGCGGAGTAAAATCTACCGCAAACACCGGCAAAAGCAGTCTTCAGCGACCGATACTCCGCATAATCCCACTCTCTGCATAATCGACGTTGCCGGCCAGTACCCGGAAGTCGGGAGCGTCTTCAGAGGAGCGTTCGACCCGCACGATCTTGGCCTTGACGTTGAGGTTGAGGGTCTTGATGGTGCCGGTGAAGCCGTTTTCGGAAGCGGTGAAAGAGCCGATAGTTGCCATTGTCATATTCCTTTATGTTGCTCGGGCCGCGCCCATCGCGGCCTCGATGGCTGTCGATCAGACCGGAGGCGATTGGCCCGCACCTGAAAAGGCCGCAACGAAGTGGAGGACGGCCGTGGGCCGAGGCTTTCTTGTATCGCGAGGAATGGGCGCGTGAGCGGACAGGGGAAGAAAACGAGCCGGCCGTTGCGGATGCCGATCGAGCCGAACACCGTGAGGCGGTCTTCGGTCAGACATGCCCCATCGAGACCGCAGTGGGTGTGCCTTGCGCGCACGTTGGAAGGGAAAGCCAATGGCGATCGAGGCGATACACCGAAAGCGATATGGCCGGGCCCGGTATCAGCCCTCCCCGTCTTGAGGCAGGCCTGCGATATCAGGAACGCGCGACACCCGTAAGCTTTCGTGCCGCAGCCGCGTGTTTGACGGTGCTGGCGATGGACTTCAGAAAAGCAGGGCTAAAACTGCCAAGCGGCGTTGTCGTTTCGAAGTCGAACGCCTTGTCGAGGTCCACTCGATTATACTCGTCGAGGATGATCCAGCAGGGGAAATCCAGCCCGGCGCGCCGGCACTCCATTTCGCTGATGGCAAGAGACAGCCGGTCCGTGCTGGGATATTGCGATGTGATGGGAAACAAAAACACGGCGCCCGGCACCGCCACGGTGCGGACGACGACACAAGTGGGCCTAGCCTTGCGACCCGACTCTTCTCCAGCCGCCGCCTGGCGGCTCCACAGATAGAAAAACCGCACAATCTGCCCAGGCTCAAGCATTGTCCGTCCCGATGATATCCTCAAGGCCGGTCATCAATTCGCGGTGGATATCCTCTGGCGCGTCGAGGAGACCATAGGCTTGTGTGTGGGAACGTCCGATCAGCTTTCGGTATTGCTCGGCCGTCAGAATGACGAGCTTATCCTTGCCTCGCTTCGTCAGGGAGACCGGTTCAACCAGTGCCGCCTCGAGGATTTCCCCCGATGCCCGGTTCATCTCTGAAAACGTAAACTGCTTCATCGCCAAGCCTCCGTGCTTAATTACCTATAATACGTATTCTATGCGATTCATGCAATGAGTTTGGCGATCGTTACTGTGTCGACCCATCCATCAGACGATCACGACGCTCGGCCAAGAAATCGCTGTCAAAGTCCAAGCGATCCGCGAAGATGATGGAGCCCGCGAATTTCTTGTATAGCAAGAGGCAATCGCTGGATCTCATGACGTGATCTCCTTCATTGTGATGACGGAGATTGGTACGGATCAACCCGCGACACGACAAGGCCGGTCCAGGACCGGCCTTGTCGTGAGTGCGACGACGCGGCGCCGTCAATCGAAGGCCGACATCTGATGCGAGGCTGCTTTCTGGTCTATGGAAGATGTGGCCGCCACAGTGCCTGTCCGCTCGTACGGCTTCCAGGTCTCGCCGGTAATGTCTTCGTAGGCGGAGACGGCGCCTTCGGCTGCCATACGAAGCACGTGGGCCTGCAGACCCATATCAGCTGCGAACTCGCGCTTGCGCTGGGCGCGGCTGTCGAAGCCCACCGGGCCGTCGAGGTCCTCGTCGCGAAAATCGTTGGAGAGCTTCGTGGTGAGATCGCGTGCCTCGGTGACTGCGCGGCTGTAGAATTGTCCGGCGCCGTAGGCAGAGCCGACGAACGATCCGACGATGCGTTGCATGTGGATCTGCATGGCCTTTTCGGCGAGGCCATCTTTGAGCGCATCGGCGCTTTCGATCAGCTGGCCGCGATGGAGATCGCGGATTCCGTCACTGTCGACGATGGCAAGGCCGAAGCTTTCGGAGATGCGCAGCGCTTGGGGACTGTCTGGGCAGGCGTGCCTGACCATTTCGAGGGTGGTGGCGCGCTGGGCGGCTGGGCGGGCTTTCGGGGCGGAGCGGTTGAGCGATATCATGATGAATGTCCTTGTCCGTGTCGGTTGAGCGAAGCCCGGGGCTGCCGTCTTTCCGGCGCCGTCCCTCGGGTGCGGTCGATACGAGCCGGCGAAGCGGCCCGGCCCAAGGTCAGGCCGATGCGCGGCGAGAAAGGTGGGGTTGCGGAAGATGCGGGCCGCATCCGCGGTCTGCAGTGGACGCGGCCATGCCTTGTGAAGCTAGCGTCGAGACTGCCGCCGTGCGGCGCGGAACGCGGCCTTTGACCGGGACGCCGTCCGGTTCAGACCGCAGCACAACCGAGGGGCGGCGCCGGACGAACGGCTTGAGGCGCGTACTCGTCCAATGCGAAAGGGAGATCATCGAGAACAGCATGACACGAACCCCACACCGCCCGATCAATCGGCACAACGCTGCCGGGGCCATGATCAAGCCGGCAAAGAAGGTGACGACTGCACCTGCAGTCGAGCGGTAAGCACTGCCAAACGTCAAGGAGCCCGTCTCAGTGAAACTCGACAGCGACGTACTTGCCGATTTTCAGGCCACCATGAAGGCCGATCGCTAAAGCAAGGCGCCCAGCCGCAGTGACGCGGCCGCTGTTCGCCCTACTTGTTGCCATCAGAGTGCCAGCGAGAGCGCGATTGATGTGGTCGAATTCATCTCATCCAGTGCCAGCGGCAGATTGACCTCTGCACGCGCTCGATCCGTGGCACCAAGGGTTTTGCGCAGCTGCCCGTCACCCGCCCGGCGCGGCGAGACATCTCAGCCGAAGAGCTGCTCGAGCAGAATGCCGACGTCACTAGGTCTTTTGCACCATCAATCCCGTCTGATCGCGCCTATTTGCTTTGCTCGACGATCTCGTGATCTGAATGGGAGCGGCGAATGCGGCGAACAGTCATCCAAACGCCGGCCACGGCTATCGGCACTGCAAACGCCGTCATCGTTTCCGCTTCGATGTGGAAGACCTGGTGTGTCGCCTTCGCGACGTAGCCGAAAAGGCCGACGATATAATAGGAGATCGCTGCCACCGAGAGACCCTCTACAGTTTGTTGCAAGCGAAGCTGCAGCCGAGCTCGCCGATCCATTGAATTGAGGAGGGTCGTGTTCAGTCGTTCCAGTTCGACATCGATCCAGCTGCGAAGAAGTCCTGTTGCGCGTGCAAGCTTTCGCGACAACTCCGCTTGGCGGCTCTCCACGGATCTACACGTCCTCATGGCGGGGGCGAGCCTACGCTCCAAAAACGAGCCAAATGTTTCGTATCCTGAGATAGGCGTCTCGCCTAACATTCTGATGCGCTCTTGGACAATGTCGTAGTAGGCGCGACTCGCGCCAAAGCGATAGAGGCAGGACGCGGCACTTGCCTCCAACTCCGCGGCAAGATGAGTCATCTCCACAAGCAGCTCATCAGCCTCGTCTCTTGCATGGTTGTTCATGCGCTGGCTGATTGCTGTGAAACGGTCCTCTATTTTGGCAATTCCGGGAGAAGCCGAAAGGGCGACGCGCAAACCAAGCATGGCGAACGTGCGATACGTCTCGATGTCGAGCAGGCGCTGGACCAGAGCTCCGCGCCCCGCGTTCGTGAGACAATGGTCGATCACGAGAACCCGGGTGAGCCCGTCTTCATCCTGACGAAAATCAGTCAAGATCGTCGCCTGATTCGTCTTGACCTGACTGTAGCACAAACTCTGAGGATCGAAGTAGCCAAGCGCTTCTTCTGTGGGCAAGTCCCCAGACCGCAATTCAAGCCGAATTCCGGAAATGAACTCTCCCGGCATGGACGTCTGGTCAAATGGTAAACAGGAAATATCTCCACCGAAGATTTCCGTCGTCAGTGTATCCCAAGAGTAGGTGGAGAATTCGGTATGCCTCTCCCACTGCAAAGAGCCATTGTTGTTGGTAGCGGCATAGTGGTTTGCATCGGATCCGGGTGCGGCTTCCCCGAACGATTGGCTGAGGGAGGCAATGAAAGCGTGATCCGCAGCGTCACCCTTGTTTCTCAGGAAAGCGAGCTGAATGACGACCCGTGGGGTTTCAACCAGCATATGGGGCCGAGCGTGGATCTCATTGAGCGCCCGATCGCGTTCAAGCGAACTGAGCAATCGGAATCTGATGCCGTCCATTTTTCCTCCCACCACAGGTTTGAACCGACATAGCAACTTTCATGCTGACACGAAAGCCGATGCCGCCAGCCAGGAAGCGATCGCGATCGTCGTCACGGATACCATTGATTTGTCCAGCCAACGCGAGACCTTGCTCGACTAGGCCGAGTTCATTTCGCGTCGGAGCAAGCCCGGCGCCTAAGGCGAACACCTCACCGAGGTGCAGTCGGTAGAATGCCAGTCGTGGTTCGGCGTCGCCCGATCGATTGCGGTAGCTCAGGCATTCGGCCCCGATCTTCAAGACAGCATGCTCAAGGCGCGCCACGGCACCGATGGGCGTCACGGTTACCGACAGTTCGATTTCATAGTCGGCGCCAGTCCACTTCAGCATTGTCGTATAGTGACAGCTGTCCCGGACGAAGCGCTCACCGCGGTAGTCCAGCGTAACCCCGCCGATCGCCCCGATCGCAAACCTGCCCTCCCGCTGGAGTTGGACCGGTGTTGGGATTTCCTGGCCCGTCGCAAACCGCTGATCAGCATAAGTACGAAAATCGGCACCGGCGGTGCTCCAGTCGAAGCCTCACCCGTGATGCTGCAAATCACGATGCGGCAGGCCTTCCTTCATCCTTCTGCTCTATCCTTCAGATCCTCGTTCCAGTCATTTCGGAGCGGACGAAGCCGCTGAAATCCGCAGTCCTGGCGCAGTGCAATCTGGCGAAGCGTGTCGGCATAGGCTTCGCCCTGGCTGTTGCGGTCGGTCGCCGCGACGAGAAGATCGACGCGGCCGGCGAGCTGCCGGACTGCCGCTTCAGTTGCCGGCGACCAGCCGCCGGCAGTGCTGGCATAGAGCGTGTCGAGGCGGCAGCTCTCGATCGCTGCCATGCTGAGGGCGTCGATTGCCGCTTCGGTAATGCACAGACGCGCCGGCGTCCGTTCGCCAAAGCGGAAGAGCGTCTTGGTGCCGCCCGAGGCAAATCCCCGCCACAAGTGCCCCCGCTCCTCCCAGCCGCAGATTCGCCCGCAATCGTCCTCATGCGCGAACCAGGCGCTGTCGAACGGTCCCTGCCGGATCAGTCCAGCGCCAACGGCCCGCCGGAGAACAGCCGGCGGGATGGCGCGCGCCTTGGTAAGATAGCCAAACCCCGGCAAGCCAGGACGTAATGGCACTCGGGCCGACCAGCGTTCGAGGATCCCATCGGGGGTCCTACGCCGGGATGGCGCAGACCATATCGGCTGGGATGCCATCACGCCTGCGAAGGCGCGGGCGGCATTGAGGATCGCCGGGAAATCGCCCGGTTGTAGCCAGCCGAGCAAGGCAAAGACATCGCCTTTCCTGTCCGAGAGGGGATCGAACCAGCCCTTTCCCCCATGGGTGATGATGATGATTTCACCGCCGCGGCGATATTTGACGGCGCGGCGGGTACTTTCCTTAAGATCGATCTGAAAACCCGCCTGCTCCAGGACGACGGCGCAGGACACCCTGTCGCGCAGCCCCTCGATGTCACGTCGTTCCATCTTTCAAACGTCCTTTCCGCCCGTTAAATCCATGGGCAAACTCCCATCAGCCGCGAAGACCGGCGGCTGCAAGGGCGCGCTTGCAGATCGGGATGCAGGCAGGATTGAGCGCGGCGAAGCCTCCCTTGCGGGCGGTGAGGCGCAAGCGGCAGGAATTGATTTTAGCCAGGCCTCCACATCAGGGATGGGCGTCGGAAGGGGCCGAACCGGGTTACCGCTCTGCCGGCAACCCGGTTCGGATGGACCGTGTTGCAAGGATCAGCTTCCGGGCGCGATAACCCCGCCCACGGCGTTATCTGGACTATAACGATCGGATAAGCTTGCCGAATCCTTTTGTATTTCCATCGATGATATCTTCTATCTATGATAGAGACTGCGGAAATAGTCAGATCTGACATATAAAATTGAGAACTTTTAGTGCTATTGTAGGCGCCAATACAATTTATTCACGAACATATCCAATATAACGGAACAACACTCGCTCTGTTGGTGTGGTGATTAAACGTTTTTAAGTCGAAACAATACGCATTGATATAGCTAGATAAGCCGATTGATCTTTGTTACTTGTCTACGATTGTTTTGTCTTGGCAAAGCCTTAACAAATTCTTCAGAGATCAAAGATAAATTCCTATTGCCGGGATACGATACATTCGTAGGACATGATGCCATTCCCATTCGTCGAATGAATGCGACGTTTTTAGCTGAAGTAAGTTGAAGTATCGTTGAGATTTCATTTGCTTCTTTCATAGATCAAAGGGGGGCTATGTCGTGGCGTTCATGAATGTATTCGGCGCGGATGAGAGATCAACTCTGCAAGCAGTCAGTAAGTCGCAGGCGACGATCGAATTCGATCTTTCCGGAAAGATCCTGACAGCAAACCAGAATTTTTGTCAGGCGCTCGGTTATGAGCTGGCGGAGATCGTCGGTCAGCACCACAAGATCTTTGTCGATCCCAAGGATTCGTCCTCTCCCGAATACCGCGAATTCTGGGCCCGGCTCGGGCGTGGGGAGTTCGATAAGAGCCAATACAAGCGCATCGGCAAGGGTGGCCGGGAAGTCTGGATCGAAGCATCGTATAATCCGGTCTTTCGAGGTGGAAAGCCATATAAAGTTGTCAAGTTTGCAACTGATGTAACGGCCCAAAAGCTACAAGCCGCTGAAGACAGAGGAAAGCTTGAAGCGCTCTCGCGTGCCCAGGCTGTCATCGAGTTCTCGCCTGAGGGCGAAGTTCTGACAGCAAATGAGAATTTTCTGTCTGTGCTCGGATATCAACTGTCCGATATCAAGGGCAAGCATCACCAGATGTTCTGTGATCCGGCCTATATCCAAACTCCCGACTATCGGCAGTTCTGGGAAAATCTGCGGCGCGGCGAGTTCGTCGCAGCGGAATTCATGCGAATTGGCAAAGGCGGCAAGCGGGTCTGGATTCAAGCGTCGTATAATCCAATCTTCGACATGAACGGAAAGGTCTTCAAGGTCGTTAAATTTGCCACCGACATCACTGGTCGCGTCGAGAACGTAGAAGTGCTCGCAGCGTCTTTGAAGAAACTCGCCGATGGTGATCTGACCGTCGCTGTAGCACATCCCTTTATTCCGTCGCTCGACAAGCTGCGGATCGACTTTAACGATGCCGTCGCAAAACTGCGTGATGCCATGCAAGCGGTGGGTCAGAATGCGCAGGCTATTTCGGCCGGATCGAACGAAATAAAGTCGGCTGCCGACGATCTTTCCAAGCGCACGGAACAGCAGGCCGCCTCCGTCGAGGAAACTGCCGCCGCCCTTGAAGAGATTACAACGACGGTGGCGGATTCAAGCCGCAGGGCTGAAGAGGCCGGGAAACTCGTTGCAAGCACACGCGAGGGAGCGGAAAAATCGGGCGAGGTTGTTCGCAAGGCAGTGACGGCCATGGGACAAATCGAAACCTCGTCGAGCGAGATCTCCAACATCATCGGCGTTATTGATGACATCGCATTCCAGACCAATCTTCTCGCCCTCAATGCCGGTGTTGAAGCGGCCCGCGCTGGTGAGGCGGGTAAGGGGTTTGCCGTCGTTGCCCAGGAAGTGCGTGAACTTGCGCAGCGCTCGGCAACAGCCGCGAAAGAAATCAAATCGCTGATCAACGCCTCCAGCGAACAGGTAAAAAGCGGTGTGTCGCTGGTGGGTCAAACAGGTCAGGCCCTTGAGCAGATCGTGCGCCAGGTGCAGGAAATCAACATCAATGTCGCGGCCATCGTGAAATCCTCTCGCGAGCAGGCAACGGGGTTGAAGGAGATCAACACTGCCGTCAACACAATGGACCAGGGCACGCAGCAGAATGCCGCCATGGTGGAGGAATCGACCGCGGCCAGCTACAGCCTTGCCAAGGAGGCCGCTGCCCTGTTCCAGCTGCTCGGTCAATTCCGCGTCGAAGGCGGTCAACCACGCAGCCGCCCTGTCGCAGTTCGACAGGAAGACCGGCCTTCTGCTTCGCCAGCGCGCCGTTTGAATGCTCAGGTCACTCAGGCTTTTGCCGGTCGGGCAACGGCAGCGGCAGCTCAGGAAAATTGGGAGGATTTCTGATGGCCAACGTGTCACCGACATCGGCGATCGGAAACGGCAGCCTTGAGATTATCGCCTTCCGTTTGCAGGATCAGGAGTTCTGCGTGCGCACGACCACCATCCGCGAAATTCGCGGCTGGGCTCCCTCTACGCCGATCCCACATGCTCCGCCCGACGTCCTGGGCGTCATGAACCTTCGCGGCACTGTCATCCCCATCATTGACCTTGCCCATAAGCTGGGCATGCCCAGCACGATCGCCAACGAACGAAGCGCCATCGTCGTTGCCGAGGTAAACGATATGGTCGTCGGTCTCGTCGTTGAACGCGTTTCCGACATCCTCACTGTTACCGAGGAGCAGATACAGCCTATTCCCGAGATCACGATCTCCTTTGATCGGCGCTATTGTGACGGGATCATTACCCAGCCGAATGGAATGATCTGTTTTCTGAACCTGCAAAGCATGTTCAGGAATGACAATCTGAACGAGCTTGCTGCCTAGACCGGGCGCCGACAGACACAAGTGAGGCCTCGCCGGCACAGACAGCACTCGATCAGATCGGCCAGTTCACTGCCGATGGAGGTTTGCAACAGCGACCTGAGACGCATCACTTTGCCGGCCGCAAAGCCCCTTGTGCGACTGCTTATTGGTTCAATCGGCGAGGCTGAACAGGACTGCCGGCCCAGTCTTCATGTCCATAACGTATTCGGATCACGAAAATGGCTCAGTTCTCTTCGACCCGGTAGACAACGAGATGGGCTTTAAACGAATGGATCCAAACCGGCGGCGAAATCTCTTCTCGCTCACGCGCCATTTGCGGCAATCAGGTCAAGCACTGCAAACAACTCGTCATGATACCGCCTGGCCTGTGCAGGTGCGAACATGCGGACCCCTTGCTCGGCGATCGCGATGATGTCCTCTTCCGCTTCGACAGAATGGCTAAAACGCATTGTCGCCGCCGGGCGTCGTTTCCCCGCGCGCGCCTGCTGTTGCAAAGAGTTCGCCCTTTGACCGGCTGCCAACACCACTTTTGAGACCGTCTTCGACGAAGCGTTGCATGCCAGCAATCTTGTCACTGCGCGCTTGGTCCCTGCGAATGAGGTCGCGCACATAGTCACTAGCATTGGAATATTGCCCGGTTCTCGCTTGCGCCTCGACCCAATCTTTCATTGGGTCGGGCAAATATATGTTCATCGTAGCCATTCGAGCCTCCATGTTGGGCCCAAGTTAGCTGAAATTGGCAAGGTTCATCAAACCCTACTTTGCATGCGCAGGCAGCCGGCAGGTTCGCTCTCAACTCATATGGCAGACGGGTGAGTTTCATATGGAATTCAACAGCACAAGTTCAACGCCGATCGGCGACATAGATTCGCCGGCGGAAGTATCGGATTACGAACAACAAGAGCTGATCATAGTGACCACCTGTCGGATGGAGGCGGGGTTGCCGTCGTCGGCAAGTGCGGCCAACACGCGAAAATCTTCTTCGGCGGTGTTTTGTGATCGGAAAGCCATAGATCGCAGCTGTCGATGAGCGCGATGCACGGGCGCATGCCCTCCGGTGTGTCGCGAGGAGGTCTTCCAGCGACGATGTCGGATCGAGGACATAGCTAAGCTGTTAGGGCGTGCTGTCGAGCAAGTGCAGCCCCTGGTCATCCCCCCAGACATCCGAAATCGCCACCGGCACACCGGTCCGGCTGCTCTTCAGGGCGGCAATGCCGCACAGCACCGACATCGCGCCGGCGCGTGATCCGGCCCGCTGCTGCAGTTCGTCGTTCAAACCCGGTTTCAGCAGCATATTGCGCAACCGGTCGTCGCCGCCATAGTGACCGCCGGAGAAATGCGGCACCCATATGCGCTCAACGCCGTCGAAATTGCGCATCAGCAGGATTTCGTCAGCCGGCGGCTCGGTCCAGGGCTGCGCTTCATACTGACGCATCTCAATCCGTCCCTTTTGGCCGTTGAAGGCGATGTGGTGGCCCTCGATCGGCATATAGGTATTGAGCGAATAGGCGACATCGACACCGTTCTTGTAGTGGATGTTGGCGACCATGGTGTCGGGAATATCAATATCTTCGCGAAACACGCAGGCGTCGCGGACATAGCCATCAACCGAGGACGGATCCTCGTAAAGACTTTCGAGCAGCCTATCCTTGCCGATATCGAAATAATAATCGCACTCGTGCTTGTGCCGACAGGTGCGGCAGCGCTCGCCGCGCAACGGGCCTTTGTGGCCGTAATGTTTGAGATCGGCAAAGGCAGACACGGTCTGCGGATCGGAGCCGAGATACCAGTTCAGAAGGTCGAAATGGTGTGTCGCCTTGTGCACGAACAGGCTGCCGGAATTTTCGGTAAAGGCATGCCAGCGACGAAAATAGTCAGCGCCATGGCTAGTGTTGAGATACCAGTGGAAATCGACGGAGGTGACGGAGCCGATCACGCCGGAATTCAGTAACTCCTTGATCTTGGCAGCGGTCGGTGCAAAGCGGTAGTTGAACGAGACATCGAGCCGCTTGCCGGTGCGCCTTTCGGCGTCCAGGATGCGCTTGATCTTGTCGGCGGTGGTGGTCATCGGCTTTTCGCTGATGACATTGGCACCGGCCTCCATCGCCTTGACGATCACACCGTCATGGGTGGAATCCTTTGTGCAGACGATCACCAGATCGGGTTTTTCGACCGCCAGAAGTCGGTCGAAGTCACGATAGATCGGCACCGAGACGCCCATATAGCGGCTGGAGCGCTCAGCCCGCATCGTGTTGAGATCGCAGATCGCGACCAGTTCGACTTCACCGGCCCAGCGCTCGACCAGATCGCGGCCCCACATCGTTGTACCGCGATGGCCGGACCCCACCAGGGCGTAACGTGTCTTTTTCAGCATCTCTTCTCTCCGCAATACGCCTTAGCACACCGTCGCGAAACGCTCGATCACCGTGTCGAGCACGGTTCCGCCCGGCTTCTTCCACCAGTTTTCGGCGGAGAAGATCTCCACCTCCTGCGGCCCATCAAAGCCGGCCGCCTCGATCAATCGGCGAAAGCCGGGCAGATCTATCACTCCGTCGCCCATCATGCCGCGATCGAGCAGCAGATCCTTGGTCGGCACCAGCCAATCGCAGATATGATGGGCAAAAATCCGATTTTCGCGCCCGGCCCGGGCAATCTGTTCCGCCAGTTCCGGATCCCACCAGACATGATAGGCATCGATCGCGACGCCGACATCCGGCCCCAGCTTTGCCGCCAGATCCAGCGCCTGCCTCAACGTGTTGACACAGGAGCGGTCGGCCGCATACATCGGATGCAGCGGCTCGATTGCCAGTGGCATGTTTGAGGCCCGGGCGTGATCGAGGATCGCCGCAAAACCATCCTCAACCATTTGGCGCGCAGCAACGATGTCGCGCGAACCGGTCGGCAGTCCGCCAACGACAAACACCAGGCAGCCAGCGCCAAGGGTTGCCGCCTCGTCGATCGCACGCCGGTTGTCGTCGACCGCGCTCTTTCGGCCCTCAGCATCGGCGGCCGGAAACATCCCACCCCGACACAACCCGGTCACGCGCAGGCCGTTGGAATGGACGATACGGGCTGCCTCCTTTAGACCGATGGCCGCCACCTGATCCCGCCAGGGCGAGATCGCCGTGATGCCGCGCTTAAGACAGCCGTCGACGGCCTCGGCAAAGCCCCAACTGCCGCGCGTCGTGGCCAGATTGATCGACAGATTCGTAAGATCCATTACGCCCTCTCCGGCATGGCTTCCATCGCGTTCCAGTCAGGTGCGACGGACGAACCCAGTCCGACGGCATCAATTGTCGAGCCGATGACAATCTGGCCGCCGGTGATTTTCAGCCGGGCCCGTCCGTCCGTCATACCGTAGAGATCGGGATGGGCCGATACGAAGGCCTGCTGTTCAGCCGCCGGCGCGCCGGCCATGCCATCGACATAATGGTGGCCGTTGCGCTCGATATGCGTCATGCCGATCAGGGCTGCCAGCGCCAGATCCTGCTGCACGGCAAGCCCTGCCTGGGTGGTGAGATCCTCGGCCGACATAAAATAACGCCTCCCATTCTCGGCGCTCCATTTGGACACCCGCGCCCGGTTGAGCAGCGAGCGATAAAAGCCTTTGCAGGATTTTGACGAGATGCCGGTATAACCCAGGCTTCGGGCCGTCACGAATGCGTCGATGGTGGCATCGGATTCGTCGATTTCCACCGGCTTGAAATCGGCAAGCGCTGTGACCGGCTTGTCGAAGGCATGCGAGCGGGCGATGGGCTGTTCGATGAACAGGATGGCGTCGGCAAATTTCTGCAGCTGCGGCGCAGCCTTGATCCGCGTCAAAAGTTCGGTCACGGCCTCGGCCGAGGAAAACTGTTCGTTGCCGTCCAGGGTCAGCGAATAGGCTGGCACTTTGGCATCGATCAAGGAGGCAATGCGGGACAGCCGATCGATATCGGCCTTTGTATCTCCTGATACTTTGATCTTGAAGAAGGTCAATCCATAGGCGTCGATCGCGGTCTCAAGACTTTCCGGCAAGCCATCATCAAGCCTGTCGGACGCAGCCACTTCACCTTCGGTGATGGCATCGACCAGTCCGACGGTATGGCGGGCGGCGATGGTCGCCGCGGGACGGAGTCCGGCCAGAAAGCCGGACAAATCGAAGCCTGCAAGATCGGGCGCGGTGGCTGCGTCGATGCCGGGCAGGTTGGCCCTGATCGCCTGCGTCACCGTCACGCCCTGCAGCCGGCAGAGCGCGTCGACAACCGCGCGGTTCACCAGCGACAGGCCGAAGGAAGCGATCAGACCGTTGAGGTTTTCGGCCGTCGCGCGCAGATGATGTGCCTTCTCCACCGCGGAATGCAGCGAGAAGGCGGAGCCGAACCCGGCCGCTTTGACAGCTTCGCAGGCAAGCCTCAGCGATGAGCGCAGCTGGTCGGCATTGTCGTCGTTGCTAAGCGCCGGCGATTTGTCGAACCATTTCGGCACCATCAGTTCCGCCGCAATGCCGCTCGCCGAGCGCCCGCAGGCATCCTCGATCCGTACGCGCAAAAAGGCCTGACGGGCCTGGCGCAGCGTGGCAGCGCCGAAGCGGAACGGCAGGCGCAGTGTCACTGGCCGCTCGAACGCGTCCGTCTCGACCAGTTTGATTTTCAAGACATCGGTCATGGGTTCAATGGATCCCCTGTGCGGCCAGCAACCGGCTGATGCGGGCTGCCGCATCCTCCGGATCGGAAAGAACGCGCGCCTTGTCAGCCAGCCGAAAGAGCTCGGCCAGATGCAGCAGCGAGCGGGTGCTCTCCTGGCCGCCGATCATGCGAAAATGGTCCTGCAGGCCGTTGAGATAGGCGAGAAAGACGATGCCGGTCTTGTAGAACCGGGTCGGCGCCTTGAAGATGTGGCGCGACAGCGGCACCGTCGGCTCCAACAGCTCGAAAAAAGTGTCGGTCTTGCCGTTGCCAAGTTCTGCCAATGCAAGGGAAGCTGCCGGCGCGATCGCGTCGAAAATGCCGAGCAGCGCGTCGGAATGGCCATCCTCATCGCCGGCAATCAGTTCGGCATAGTTGAAATCGTCGCCGGTATACATCCGCACGCCGGCCGGCAGCCGGGCGCGCATGGCGATTTCCTTTTCCTTGGACAGCAGCGACACTTTTATGCCGTCAACCTTGTCGGGATGCGTCTTTATCGCGGCAAGGCAGGTGTCCATCGCCGCCCAGTGGTCCGCCGAGCCCCAGTAGCCCGCAAGCGCCGGATCGAACATTTCGCCGAGCCAGTGAATGACGACCGGCTGGCGCGCCTGCGATAGGATCCGGTCATAGACCTTCAGATAATCCTCCGGCCCTTTGGCGCAGACGGCCAGCGCCCGCGACGCCATCAGGATGATGCGGCCGCCAAGGCGTTCGACGAAGCCGATCTGTTCCTGATAGGCGGCAATGACGTCAACCAGCGTTGTGTCGGGCGACGGCAGCAGATGGTCGGTACCGGCGCCACAGGCGATCAGTGCATCCGGCCGGCTTTGGGCTTCGCTCAGCGCCCGCCTGATCAGCTCCTGCGCCTCCAGCCAGCCGAGACCCATGCCTCGTTGGGCGGTGTCCATCGCCTCGGCGACGCCAAGGCCGAGGTCCCAGAGGCGATGGCGAAAGGCCAGCGTCCGGTCCCAGTCAATCGCCGGTGTTAGCCAGGGATCGTTATCGGCCAAGGGGTCGGCAACGACATGGGCGGCCGCATAGGCCACCCGCGAAAAATCGCTGGCGCGTCGGCGTTTTAGGACGATTGGGGTGCCGGTCGTGGTGTAGAGCTCAAGGCTGCGATCGCTTGCCGGCAGGTAAAGCTTGGCCACGGTCACAGCTCCAGCGACGGTACGTCGAGCCAGCGGCGTTCGGCCCAGCTCTTTAGGCCGAGCGTCGCCAGTTGTACGCCCTTGGCGCCTTCATCCAGCGTATACTCCCATGGGCCGTCTTCGAGCACGTGGCGCAAGAACATTTCCCACTGCAGCTTGAAGCCGTTGTCGTAGACCTGATTGTCCGGCACCTCGTCCCAGGTCTTGTAGAAATCGATGGTCTGCGGCTGATCGGGATTCCAGACCGGCTTTGGCGTGTTGACACGGTGCTGGGTCCAGCAGCGGGTGAGCCCGGCGACGGCCGAGCCGAGCGTGCCGTCGACCTGGAACGTTACGAGGTCGTCGCGCCGGACGCGCACGGCCCAGGAGGAATTTATCTGGGCGATGACGCCGCCCTCAAGCTGGAAGGTCGCGTAAGCCGCATCGTCTGCATCGGCCTTGTAGCGCTTGCCGGCCTCGTCGACGCGCTCGCGAATATGGGTGGCGCCGAGGCAGCTGACCGCCTTGACCTTGCCGAACAGGTTGTCGAGCACATAGCGCCAGTGGCACAGCATATCCAAAATAATGCCGCCGCCATCGGCCGTGCGATAGTTCCAAGAGGGACGCTGCGCGATCTGCCAGTCGCCCTCGAACACCCAGTAGCCGAACTCGCCGCGCACCGATAGGATTTCGCCGAAGAAACCGGAATCGCGCAGCATGGCGATCTTTCGCAGTCCAGGCAGAAATAGCTTGTCCTGCACCACGCCATTTTTGAGCCCGGATGCCTTGGCCTTGCGGGCCAGTGCCACGGCGGCATCGAGATCGTCCGAGATCGGCTTTTCGCAATAGACATGCTTGCCTGCATCGAGCGCCTGCGAAATCAGGCTGGTGCGCATCTGGGTCGTTCCGGCGTCGAAAAACACGGTGTCGTCCGGATTGGCGAGCGCTGCGGCGATATCGGTCGACCAGCGCTTGATGCCATGCGTCTTGGCCAGCGCCTCGATCTTGGCGCCGTTGCGGCCGACAATGATCGGGTCAAGCGTCACCCGTTCACCGCTGGACAAGAGAACGCCACCCTCCTTTTGAATGGCGACGATCGAACGGATCAAATGCTGGTTGAGCCCCATTCGGCCGGTGACGCCGTGCAGGATGATACCGAGACGTTGCATGTCTTTTCCTCCCCAGGAACATGCCGACCGCTGCTTCCTGTGGCCAGGTGGCGAGGGGTCGGGCAGCGCAATGATTGTAACCATCTGGTTACAAGATCGCGCAGGAAAACCGCTTATGTCAATCGCCTTTCGAAATGTTTTTTGAAAATCTCAGGCTTTGATCGAGGCCAGGGTCACCGAAACGATATGCTCCCCCCAGGCCTCGATCGCGTCTGGCGCCTCCAGCTTGCGGCCGAAGATCGTCGACAGCGTATGCCTGTTCGACAGGTAGAAATATCCAAGTGCTGCAATCGTCAGATAGACCGACACCGGATCGACCTTCGGGCGAAACAGGCCTGCTTGCCCACCGCGGCGCAACACATCCGCCATCTCGGCGATCAGGTGCGAATGCATCTCGGCGATGCGGGCCGAGCGTTTGAGATATTGGGCTTGCAGCATGTTTTCGGTCGCCAGCAGGCTTAGAAATTCCGGATGCCCGAGGAAATAATGCCAGGTAAACAGGGCCAGCTCGCGCATCCCTGCTTCCGGCTCGCGATGGGTCAGGTCCAGGCTCTTTTCCGCCGTGCGGATCGAGGCATAAGCAGCCTCCAGGACGGCCAGATACAAGGCCTCCTTGTCGCCGAAATAGTGGTAGAGCATCCGCTTGTTGGTCTTGGCCCGGGCGGCGATCGCATCGATGCGGGCGCCGCCAAAACCGTGGGCGGCAAATTCGTCGGTGGCGGCCTCGAGGATGGCGGCATAGGTGCGCTTTGGATTGCGGGACGTCTTTGGTGGGGCCTTGTGATCACCAATGGCAAGCGCTTCCGACACGTCCTGATCTGGCTCGCCCTTGCTGATGCTCATCTTCGACTTTCTGCGCTTTCGCCGACCCGTTGAAAATAATTCAATTTCGCCTGCAACTCAAACCGGATCACATCTGCCCTCGATTGCCGCTTGACAGTGGTTGGAATTCTCGACAACTTGTAACCAATTGGTTATTTGGAGCAAGCCAATTTTCGTGAGTTCATCTGGAAAACTGGGGAGGAGACCAGGATGACGTTGACGATGAACAGGCGCGCCGTGCTGATGAGCATGGCCGCAACGCTGGCACTGGGTCCCATCGCAATGAACCGGGCTAGGGCGGCGACATCGATGCGCTTCCTCTGGTGGGGCTCGAAAGAGCGAACCGACCGCACCTTTGCTGCTATCAAGCTGTATTCCGACAAGCAGACCGACGTCGCCATCGCCGGGGAATCCTTCGGCTGGGACAATTATTGGACCCGTCTGGCGACTCAGACGGCCGGCGGCAATTCGCCGGACCTGATCCAAATGGACTACCGCTACATCTTCGAATATGCCCGCCGCGGCACGCTGCTCGACTTCACGCCCTTCATGGGCAAGTCGCTCGACATCGCCGATTTCGGCGAGGCCAACATCAATTCCGGCAAGGTCGACGGAAAACTCTACGGCGTCAATCTCGGCGTCAATTCCAGCATGATGATCGTCAATAGCGACGCCTGGAAGGAAGCCGGCATCGACGCGCCGAAGGACGACATGAGCTGGGAGCAGTTCGGCGAGGCCTGCACCAAGCTGAGTGCAACCAAGAAGCGTCGCGCTTTCTACGGGACCCAAGACGCAAGCGGCCTGGAACCGGCGCTGGAAAACTGGCTGCGGCAAAAGGGCAAAGCGCTCTACACCGAAGACGGCAAGATTGCCTTCGAGGCGACCGACATCGCCGACTGGTTCAAGTTCTGGGCCGGCCTTCGCCAAGCCAAGGCCTGCGTGCCGGCGGATGTGCAGGCGCTCGATCAGCTGACGATCGAAACCAGCATGGTCGCTCTCGGCAAGGCTGCCGCCTGCTTTGGCCATTCCAATCAGTTCATCGCCTTCCAGGCGATCAACAAGGAAAAGCTGGATATCGTCAGCTATCCGAAGACGACGGCCGACAGCAAGCCAGGGCACTATCTGAAACCCTCGATGCTGATTTCGGTCTCGGCCACATCGCCCAACAAGGACGCCGCCGTCGCCTTCGTCAACTTCCTGGTCGAGAGCGCGGACGCGGCCAAGTCGCTCGGGGTCGAACGCGGCGTTCCGGCGTCGGAAAAGATCCGCAATGCGATGGCGCCGACGCTGGACGACAACGGCCGCAAGGTCGTGGACTACATCGCCCGCCTGACACCGAAGGTGGGCGCCCTGCCCCCGCCGCCGCCCAATGGCGCCGGGGAGAACTCGTTCTTGCTGAAGAAGGTGGCCGAAGAGGTGGCCTTTGGAAAAGCCTCGGCACAAGAGGGCAGCGAGAAATTCGTGGAACAGGCAGCCGCAAACATCAAGCGAGGCTGAGCAGTGGCAGATCACATTGAAGACAGTGCCGACGCGATCAGCGCCGGTTTGCCGAGCCGCGCGCAGGAAAACACGGTCTACAAGACACCGACTGCGCTGGCGCGCAATGCGCCGGGCTATCTGTTCCTGATGCCCTGGTTCATCGGTTTTTTCGGCCTGACGCTCGGGCCGGCGCTGGTCTCCCTCTACCTGTCCTTCACCGACTACAATCTGCTGCAGCCGCCGAGCTACGTTGGCATGGCCAATTACAGCCGCATCGCCTTTGGCGATGACAAGTTCATCTCCTCGATGCGGGTGACATTGTTCTACGTCGTTTGCTCTGTGCCGCTGAAGCTGATCTTCGCGCTCCTCGTCGCGCTGCTGCTCAATCGCGGCATCCGCGGCCTGCCGGTCTATCGCGCCATCTTCTACCTGCCGTCCTTACTGGGCTCGAGCGTTGCCATCGCCATTTTATGGCGCCAGATTTTTGATAGCGACGGCGTCATCAACACCCTGCTCTGGCAGTTCGGAATCGAGGGCCCAAGCTGGATTTCCAACCCGGACTATTCGCTCTACACGCTGGTAATCCTAGCGGTCTGGCAGTTTGGCTCGCCGATGATCATTTTTCTCGCCGGCCTGCGCCAGATCCCGACCGACATGTATGAGGCCGCCAGTCTCGACGGCGCGTCGAAGATGCGGATGTTCTTCAAGATCACCCTGCCGCTGCTGACGCCCGTCATCTTCTTCAACGGGGTGGTCCAGACCATCGATGCCTTCAAGGCGTTTACGCCGGCCTATGTGATTTCGTCCGGCACCGGCGGCCCGATCGATTCGACGCTGTTCTACACGCTCTACCTCTACCAGGAGGCGTTCGGATATTTCCGCATGGGCTATGCCGCAGCACTCGCCTGGATCCTGGTGATCATCATCGCCCTGTTCACCGCCTTCTCCTTCCTGACCTCGCGTTATTGGGTGCATTACGATGACTGATACGCTGACCACAGCTTCTGATCCGGCGCCCGAGGCCGAGCGGTCCCGCGCCGCCTCGATCGCCATCCACGTCGCCCTGATCAGCGCCTCGATCGTCATGCTCTATCCGCTGCTTTGGATGCTGTCGGGTTCAGTCAAGAACCAGAACGAGATCTTTGGCCAGGCATCGCTGATCCCGAGCCAGCTCGATTTCAGCTCCTATGTTCGCGGCTGGTTCGGCGGCCAGGTGACCTTCGGGCGGTTCTTCTGGAACTCGCTGGTGATCGCCTTGCTCTCGGTGCTTGGCAATGTCATCTCCTGCTCGCTGGCGGCCTATGCCTTTGCCAGACTGTCGTTCTGGGGACGGAATTTCTGGTTCGCGCTGATGCTCGGCACGCTGATGCTGCCCTATCACGTGACACTGATCCCGCAATATATCCTGTTCCTAAAACTCGGCTGGGTCAAAACCATGCTACCGCTGGTGGTGCCGAAGTTTCTGGCTGTCGATGCCTTCTTCATCTTTTTGATGGTGCAGTTTTTTCGCGGCATCCCGCGTGAACTCGACGAGGCAGCGATGATGGACGGCTGCAGCCCCTGGCGGATCTACTGGCGGATCATGCTGCCCCTGTCGCTACCGGTTTTGGCAACGGCTGCGATCTTCTCCTTCATCTGGACGTGGGACGATTTCTTTGGACCACTGATCTACCTTAGCGACGTCAACACCTACACCGTGCAGCTTGGACTGCGCTCCTTCGTCGATGCCACCGGTAATTCGGACTGGTCGAGCCTGTTTGCCATGTCCAGCCTGTCGCTGATCCCGGTTTTCCTGATCTTCCTATTCTTCCAACGCCTCTTGATCGACGGCATCGCCACGGCGGGCCTGAAGCGTTGATTTCGAACTTATACAAAGGACTGAACTCATGAGCGCCTTGCGCTTTGCCGTCATCGGCATCAATCACGATCATATCTTCGGCCAGGTCAACGTCATGCTGCGCGCCGGCGGCGAACTGGTCGCCTTCCATGCGAACGAGGACGATCTGGCGGCTACCTTTGCAAGCCGGTTTCCCCAGGCCGTCCGCGTCGATGACAGACGCCGGATTCTCGAAGACGCCTCGATCGGCCTGATCCTCAGTGCCGCAATTTCGCTCGAGCGCGCCGAACTGGCGATTGCCGCAATGCGCCACGGCAAGGACATCATGCTCGACAAGCCTGGCATGACGACGCTGGAGCAACTGGCTGACGTGCGCCGCGTGCAGCAGGAAACCGGTCGGATCGTCTCGATCCTCTATTCCGAGCATTTTGAGACCGCCTCGACCGTCAAGGCCGGCGAACTGGTCAAAGCCGGTGCGATCGGCCAGGTCATTCACACCACCGGGCTGGGCCCGCACCGGCTGCGCAAGGCCACCCGGCCGGACTGGTTCTTCGACCGCGCCCGCTATGGCGGCATCATCACCGACATCGCCTCGCATCAATGCGAGCAGTTTCTGTTCTTCACCGGTTCGCTTGAAGCCGAGGTGCTGTCGGCCAGCGTTGCCAACCGCGCCAATGCCGACACGCCCGGACTGCAGGACTATGGCGATATTCACCTGCGAACCCCGGATGCCACCGGCTATATCCGCGTCGACTGGTTCACCCCGGACGGCTTGTCGACCTGGGGCGACGGACGGCTGTTCATCGTCGGCACCGAAGGTAGCATCGAGCTGCGTAAATATCTCGACGTCAGCGGACGGCCGGGCGCCGATCACCTGTTCCTAGTCGACAAAAAGAGCATGCAGCACATCGACTGCAGCACTGTCGAACTGCCTTATGGCCGTCAGCTTGCCGCCGATATCCGAGATCGCACCGAGACGGCGATGGGTCAGGAGCATTGTTTCAAGGCGATGGAGCTGGCGCTGAAGGCGCAGCAGGTGGCCGAAGCGCATCCAGCCCAGGCGAAAGGATAGTCCGATGTCCGAGATCAAGACTGTTGCCATCATCGGCCTCGGCATCGGCCGCTCGCATATCATCGAGGGCTATCTGCCCAATGCCGACCAGTACGAGGTCGCGGTTCTCTGTGATCTCAATGTCGAACGCTTGAACACCGTCGGCGATGAATTCGCCATTGCGCGACGGGTCACCGACTTTGCCGCGGTGCTTGCCATGCCGGACATCGACATCATCGATATCTGCACTCCACCCAGCTCACATTTCGCGCTGATCCTGGAGGCGCTGGCCGCCGGCAAGCATGTGGTCTGCGAAAAGCCGCTGGTCGGCTCGCTTGCCGATATCGACGCGGTCGTGGCCGCCGAGAAAACCTCCGCCGGCCGGTTGATGCCGATCTTCCAATATCGCTACGGCGACGGCATCCAAAAGGCCAAGGCCATCATCGACGCTGGCCTTGCCGGAAAACCCTATGTGGCCACCGCTGAAACCCATTGGAAGCGCAGCTCGGACTATTATGACGTCCCCTGGCGCGGCAAATGGGCAACCGAGCTCGGCGGCGTTCTGATGACGCATGCCATCCATCTCCACGACATGCTGACCTATCTAATGGGGCCGATCTCCGGCCTGTTCGGCCGGGTGGCCACCCGCGTCAACGACATCGAGGTCGAGGATTGCGTCAGCGCCAGCCTGGTGATGCAAAATGGTGCGCTCGCCACCATCAGCGCCACACTCGGCTCGCTCGAAGAAATCAGCCGGCTGCGGCTTTGCTTCGAAAATGTGCTGTTCGAGAGCAATCACGAGGCCTACAGCCCCGGCCGCGATCCCTGGACGATCCGGCCGGCGACGCCGCAGATCGGTGAGAAGATCGACGCTTTGCTGGCCGACTGGACACCGATCCCGATCCGCTTCCAGACGCAGATGAAGCTGTTTCACGACGCGCTGGTTTCAGGCGGCCCGCTGCCGGTCACCACCGCCGATGCGCGCGCCAGCCTGGAACTGGTGACCGCTTTTTACCAGTCGTCGGAGGCGCGCGCGGAAGTGCTGTTCCCGATCGGCAGCGACAGCCCGAAATACAACAGCTGGAGACCAGCATGAACATACGCGCGACCGCGGTCAACTTGGAGAGGAAATCGATGGCAACCCGTGTTTCGCTGCAAAAAGTCGTCAAGCGTTATGGCGCGCTCGAGGTCGTCCACGGCGTTGACCTTGAGATCGAGCCCGGCGAATTCGTGGTGTTCGTCGGCCCTTCGGGCTGCGGCAAGTCCACTCTTTTGAGAATGATTGCTGGTCTGGAGCCGATTTCCGGCGGCTCCCTGCTGCTCGACGGGGTACGCATGAACGACGTGCCGTCGGCCAAGCGCGGCATCGCCATGGTGTTCCAGTCCTATGCCCTCTATCCACATATGTCGGTCTACAAGAACCTGTCATTCGGACTGGAGACGGCGGGCCTGAAGAAGCACGAGATCGAGCCTCGTGTGAAAAAGGCGGCCGAAATTTTGAAGATCGAGGCGCTGCTGCAGCGCAAACCCAAACAGCTTTCGGGCGGCCAGCGCCAACGCGTCGCCATCGGCCGGGCAATCGTGCGCGAGCCAAACATTTTCCTGTTCGACGAGCCGCTGTCCAACCTCGACGCGGAACTGCGAGTGCAGATGCGGGTCGAAATCGCCAAGCTGCACCAGCGGCTCGGCAACACGATGATCTATGTCACCCACGATCAGATCGAGGCGATGACCATGGCCGATACCATCGTCGTTTTGAATGCCGGCAATATCGAGCAGGTCGGCGCGCCGCTTGAGCTCTATAACAAGCCGAAGAACAAGTTCGTCGCCGGCTTTATCGGATCGCCGCGGATGAATTTCATCGAATGTCGGGTGGTCGGCTCCGACACCGGCCTTGCCATTGATATCGCCGGCAGCCCTGTGCCGATGCCGGGCCATTTTGGTAACGCCAAGCCCGGGGATGTCATCACCTTCGGGGCGCGCCCAGAGCATCTCACCGTCAAGGACCAGGGTGTGACGCTGGGTGAAGCCCATGTCGATCTGGTCGAGCATCTTGGCGGACAGACTATTCTTTACGTGACGCTGCAAGGCGGACAACCGGTCGCCGTCGTGCTCGACGACCAGCAGCAAATAAAGGCCGGTGACAAGGTGCCAATCCGCATCGACCCGCAACGCTGCCATCTGTTTGGAGCCGATGGTGTGAGGCTTTAGCACCGAGCCCAATAGTCAGAACCACGTTTTGGCGCAGTGGCCATCACTTCACATCCAAATTGCACTCCTCGCGTTGCTTGCTGATTTAGCGAGTGGTGCTTTGAAATGAAAAATCCTTTATGCCGTTTTACATTCAGGTCACCGCGCGAGCTCTTCGAAGAGGGGGATCGACGGTGCATGTTGCGTGATCGAGTTTCGGACCTTTTCTGCCATTGGAAGGTTCTTGCTTTCTAAATTCCAGGTATCCCGGAACCGCTGAATGGTCTCGGCGGCTGTGTCGATGACAAGCTTTTCCGGCAACCGCGCCCGCGCGGCCAGATGCCTTAGTTCATCGGCGGTCAGCTCGTTCATGCGTTTCGTTCTCGAGTACGTAAGCGCAGCTGTATCTTCCCCTACGATGTATGGGATCGTCGAGACAAGATCATAGGCAGGTGAAAGTGCCGCTCTACGCTGATCCGGATAGACCATCGACCAGTTCTTGAGGTGCATGTCACCGTTTCCGATCAGCGCGCTGAACACCAGTCTTCGAATGAACTCGGCAACGCCAGCATTACCCGTCTCCACGCCGACCACGCGGCCGATGTTAGTGTAGCTCGCGCGTCCGTATTTTTCGTCTGGGAAAACTCCGAAAACCTGTGCGAAATCCTCGGTATGGATTGCTCCGTCCTCTGCGCGATCGAACCTCTTGACAGCAAGTGCCTGCCCCTTGAGATCGCCTATCCCTTCGGGTAGGCCCGTGATGGCGTCGAGATCGATGAGGTCGATGGCCGGCACATCCATCCCGATCATTCCGGCGAGCGTCATCATCGAAAACTCATTTTCGGGAACGCCGGCAAATTGCTGGGAAGGCAGCTTGACGATCCACGACCCGCCCACCCCTTCGGCGGGTATCGTCAGACCACCACCCTTGCCGTCATTGCCAAGCGCCGAGAACTTCAGTTGCACGCCTGCCAGCGAAAATCGATATGCGTTCGGCTTTGTGTTTCCCGGAAGTGTTTCAACGGCCGAGGGCGGGACGGTTTCGGCTCCGTGCGGGTGAATCGAAAGAGCTCCCGGCAGGTCTTGACCGAGAACCCAAAGCAAGAAGAATTCGCGTTGCTGATTTATACCGGCACGTTCTGCCAGATACCGGCGTAGATGGCCTTCCGGCAAAAGATTGGAGAAGAAGGCCGGCACAACGCGTTGGGTCGGCTTGATGTTGGTGATCAGTCCTCCAAGATCGTCCTTGAAGGACAGGCTTAGGGTTGGTCGGCTCTCGTCTTTGACGTAGTCGTCGCTGAAAGCAAAGATGGTGCGATCACCCTGCAGGTGGGTGAGAGTTCCAACGGTTCGTCCATGGAGATGGACATCAAGCACCGAAATATCATGCACCGTCATCTCCGTCGTCGAGCGCGTAAGCCGGCTTCGGCTCGCTGGAAACGCCGTGTGCCACCGAATTTCGAAGACGCTGCATGTTCTGGGCAATGTCTCTGATGATCGGTCCGGCATCCGGCCGACCGTGGTCGCGTTCAAGTCTGGCAATGAGGGCACGGACCAGCTGCATTTGCTGATCACTCAGATCGACGCGCCGCAGGAAACGCACGTATTCTTCGATTTTGTCGAGGTCGGCTGAACTGCCTCGGTCTTGCTTCAGTTTGCCGACCAGTCGCATGGCCCGGGTATAACGCTTGTCGTTCGATTGGCCCGTATGAATCATCATGTCTGGGGTGGCTTGGGTTTTCACAAGCGCTAAAACCGCAGGCAGCAGTTTTTTAGGGACGAGGGTAAGCTCAAGATCCAGGACGCGGGTCATATCGATAAAGCTGGAAAGCCCTGGTTCCATTTTCCCGCTTTCAATTTGTGATATGTGGCTTTGGGTCAGCCCGGAGCGCTCGCTAATGACCCTTTGACTCAATCCAAGAGCCTCGCGAACCTCTCGCGCTTGCGCGACCAGTGCCTCGCTTTTGTACCCCATGATATGGTTTCCTATATTAATGGCTTGTATTGATATAGGATTATGCATCGAGTGTATATGGCACCCTGATATAGAAAAATGATTTTCTCCAAGTTATGATATAATTCTATATATACAATAACATGGCTCATAGACAGGGAAGCCGAAGTGGATGTCTGTGTAGGCCCGTGCGACAGCCGTGGCGGATAGCGACGAACGGGATGTGACGCTGTCTGCGGCTCGATTTGGTGGCGCGCAATACATAGAATCGTAGCCAATCACGACGTGAGGGGTCTGAATTGCAGATGGGCGAGCCACTTTCTGCACGCATGGACGACCGCGTCAGGGCGAGCCGTGGTCTATTCAGCGCGTGGCGTCGAGCGATGCCTTTGATCGCGTGCGAGCGCCACGAAGCGACGCTTGGCCTTCTCGAACGCTAACGACATTCCAGAACCGCTCATCACCAAGACCAAGCCGCCGTCTTGTCATCGTCGAGATTTCGATCGCCATTGTGGCCTTGCTCGTCAAGCAACTCGTTTTGCTTCTCTGCGGACATGACCCGGTTCCAAAAATAGCTACGATCATAAATCGTGATCAAGGCAACCAGAATTGCGTGAACAACAAGCCTCGTTTTACGCCTTTATTGTGAGTCCGATGTTGCAAAAATAAGTGATAAAGTAGGTCTCCGACAACCAGGCAGTCGGATTTTTGTCGATAGACCGTAGCTTCGATACATTTGACTTCAGGGTATTTATGCAGCTGATTGCACTCAAATATTTCGTCGCTGTGGCCGACCACGGCAGCTTCAGCGCCGCCGCAACGTGGCTTGGTGTCTCAACGTCAACGCTGACGCGCAGTGTCAGCACTTTGGAAGATGACTTGGGTCTGACACTGTTCGAACGCAGTCGTCATGGGGTTCATTTGGCGCCTTCCGCGGGTCCCGTCCTGGAAGAAACCAAGCGCATGTTGGCAAGCCTCGGCGCCGTTGCCGCGGCCGCCGACAGAGCCGCCAGCGGGACAACAGGAGAACTGAAGCTCGGGGTACGATCGCCCCCCGTCGGAGAACCGCTTCGCAGTATGCTGGCGCAGTGGCGACAGGACCACCCGGACGTCCGGTTCGTCGTTCATGAGCTATCAGATCACGAGATTTTTGCTGAGCTTGTCGCAAGACGTATCGACGTCGGGCTCGTGCCCAGCTTTGCGCCGTGGCCTCAGATCGTAATGGAACCCCTCTACCGAGAACGCATGGTTGCCGCCGTGCCACAGGATCACGTCCTCGCCAAACGGGATGCTCTCAGATGGAGCGATTTTCATCGCGAGAAGGTATTTGTGCAGGAGTGGACGCAGAGCCACGCGATGCGCGAGTTCTACGCCTCAATGATGGGAATCGGACTTCCGCTGGAGTCCATCCCTGCAGGCAAGCAAACGGTATTTAGCCTCGTCGCAGCCGGATTCGGGGTGACCTTGGCGCAGCAGAGCCAGGCCGAAGTGAGCTTTCCCGGTGTTGTCTTTAAGCCCGTCGATGAAACCAATGCCAAGGTCGAGTTTTGCTTGGCATGGTCCCCCAGATCCGAGTGCGCCGTCATCGGCCGCTTTCTCGCGTCGATGCGGGCAAGCGCAATCCGCCGCAATTCGGGCATTTCAGCTACCGTCTAACAAAAGAGAGGAACGACATGTCTACGTCTAAGCTTACCATCGTGTTCTGCCATGGCATCTGGGCTGATGGCTCATGCTTCAGTAAAGTCATTCCTGCGTTGCAGGCGGATGGGCACGAAGTGATCGCAGTTCAATATGGCCTGGACTCCTATGAAGAGGATCTGGCGACGGTGAAGCGCACGCTCAACCGCGTCGGTAGTCCCGTCCTCCTCGTCGGCCATTCTTACGGCGGAGCCACGATCACGGCATCGGGCGTCGATGATCGCGTGGTTGGCCTGGTCTACATTGCCGCGGTCGCACCAGATGCCGGCGAGACGGTCCAGGACCAGCTCGACAAGTATCCCTCGGATATCTTTTCCCGGGTCGAGGTTGCCGATGGCCGCGCCTGGATGCTCCCGAACGGCACCGAGTTTTTTGCTGGCGATCTCTCGAAGGAAGAGCAGAAGCTCGTATGGGCGACCCACTATGCGCCTGTCTACGATCTCTTCCACCAACAAAAGCTCAGCGCCGACGACATCGCGTGGAGGTCAAAGCCGAGCTGGTACGTTCTCGCGACGAAAGACCATACTGTGCATCCCGACCTGCAACGCTGGGTCTCCAAGCGCATGGGGGCGACCGTCACCGAGGTGGAGAGCAGCCACGTGCCGATGCTCTCCCAGCCTGACGTCGTCATCGAGGTGATCCGCAAGGCCGCAGCCGCAGTGCAAAAAGTCTGATGATGAGGCTGACCAAATCGTGAAAACGCAAGAGACCGTCGAAGACCGGTCTCTTGCGCATCTTAAGCGTGACCTAAGACCATGAACTCCGGCAATTTCTCGGGAGCGTCCATCGCATTGAGGCGGCGGACAGAATAATGGGCGCTTTTGGACAAGCTCGCCGACCTTACGGGGTCAAGCTTTTCTGAAGAGTGCCGCTTCGAGGTTACGACTTTGGTCGTGCCGTCTTGGCAAATCGTCCAGAAATCAAAGAGCCCCACGACCGCTTTGGGCGAAGGACCGGTGCCCAGGACTTGAGCGACGAGCGGCTCGCATTGCGAATTGATGTATCCTGGCTCATCGCTGTTTCCGGAGCGCGACCCATGTTTTGCACGGACGCGCCGCGCCAAGGTTGGCAGACCTCGATCTCGACTGCGCGAGACGCGCCTGTCCAAATTTCCATCTTTTGGCCGTTCCCGCCGGTCGATATGCGACATCGCGGATGGGCTAGCCGATGTGATCAACCTGTCCCGCGCGTCCGTGGATCACTTCCGTTCCGAGCAAATATCCGGCCAGAGCGCCAACGAAAGCGAGCGAAACAATGACGGTCAGCATCCCAAGGGCCGTCACCGTTCCAGAAGGATCAGCCCCTAATGCGCCGATAAGGAACCCGATAAACGCTCCAGCTGCTGCCCCCCACATAGCCAGCACTCGAATGAGCTTTCGCTCTGCATGTTCAATCATTGCGCACATCCTCCCAGATTTCGGTCACAATACACGTTTTTTGCAGGTCGCCAAATTCGGGTGCGGCGCTGGTCGTGCGGTTAAATCGGCCGCCAATGCTTCACCCTTCCTTTTGGGGGCACATCGATCCTGGCTGCGTTCAATCCAGTGTTCTTTTTCTCGTCGTAGTCGATCGTCTTCACGACAAGCTGACAAACGCGTTCAGTCGCATGATGACCGGCGCGTAGTCGCCGTTCGACAAGTGTCTTTTCAAAGGGCGATCGGTCGTGAGCATGACCGTCTCGGATATGATGCTCGAATGCTCGTCGGTGGATTGGTTGCCGCCTAAAACTTTGATGTGCGTTCCATCAATACGTTCTTTATAGAAGGCGACATGTCCCAGTTGCAGGCTCTCACCGGTCGAGGGGCTGAAACAGGTAAATACCGCCAAATCCCCTTCCTCTGGACTGTTGGTTTTTTGGAAGGCGGCCGCCAGGAACGACTGAGAGGACGCGCTTCGGCTTCCAATTCTGCCGCTACGATGGATGCAAAAATTTGCAAACGCCGCGCACCAGGGGACTATATCGCCATCGTTCGGCGTCGAAGTGTCGTGGAAGAACTTTGCTATCAGTGGATTTTGCGCCGCAGGTGGAGGCAATTGAGAGATCAGCGCCGGTTCCCTGGCATAGAAGCGGTCAACGAATGTCTGCGCAATGTCGACAGGACGCGGGCCCGTGGGAGTCTTCGCAATGATTTCAGCGGCTCTTCTTATCTGAACGGCGCTCGGAACACGGTTTTGCGGACGTTGTCCGTGCGGGCCGGCAACGGGCGGGTACTCGAGCTGATAGACAATTTCCCGATGGCGACCCTTGGGAAAGGCTTCGCCAGTCTTTAAGAGCACCGGTATCAAAAGACACCCAGCAGCAAAATTGCGTCGGGAAATCATTTTTTCTCTCGCCTATCGGTCATGGCCCGTGCGACGACATCGCGCTCTAGCATCACCTTGATGCCGAATATGACTAAACGAGCGAATGAGCGAAAAGTTTAGCGTCGAGGAATGGACCATTTCGTCTCGAGACACCTATTGATGCTTCGCTTGCCTGTTTGCCTTGATGAAGGCCAGCAGACTGATCAAGGGCCTGAAATAATGGCGGCGCTGTCGATCCAAATAAGCGGCAACGGCGAAGAAAGCCCGCTAGTCCCGCAACATGATCCAGGTCGGCGCGTGATCGCTAGAATGCTCCCATCCCCGCACAACCTTGTCGACGCCGGCGCTTTCTCGGTGCTTTGCGACATCCGGAGCCAGCAGGAAATGATCAATGCGCAAACCCGCATCTCGGGCATAGGCATTTCGAAAATAATCCCAGAACGTATAGATGCAATCGTCCGGATGCAGGGCGCGAACCGCGTCTGTCCAACCTTGCGCGACGAGGTGTTTGAACGCAGTTCTGACCTCAGGTCGAAACAGCGCATCGTCGACCCAACGCTCCGGCTTGTAGACATCGAGCTCGGTTGGCATGACGTTATAGTCCCCGGCGAGAACCACGGGGACGCCGAGTTCGAGAAGGTCGGCAGCGTATTCCGTCAGGCGCTCGAACCATCTCAGTTTGTAGTCAAATTTCGGACCCGGAGCAGGATTACCGTTCGGCAAATACAGGCAGCCAATGATCATGCCGGCGACTGCCGCTTCGATATAGCGACTATGGCTGTCATCAGGATCGCCAGGCAAGCCCCGCCGGGTTTCCAGCGGCTGGGCTCCTCTCGCGAGGATCGCCACGCCATTCCAGCTTTTCTGGCCATGCCATATCGCGCCGTAACCAGCTTTCTCGATGTCTGCGATCGGGAACTTCTTCTCAGGCGCTTTCAGTTCCTGCAGACAGACGACATCCGGTGTAGCCTCTTCGAGCCATCGCAGAAGCACCGCAAGACGCCCGTTGATGCCGTTCACGTTATAGGTCGCGATCCTCAAGCCGCCTCCTTTTTTGACTGTGAGTGACAAACACAATTTATGCGCGCGCATAAAACATCAATTTCTACGTGCAATTCAATAGTACGCCACCATCGCAGCAGCTTGATGAAAGCTGCGAAAGCGGCCTGCATTTGCGATAAAATGTATGATTTTATTAAAAAAGCCAGGCCTGAATCCCAGATCGGGTCAAGTTCACGAACTCAACTAAAGATGGCGTTTAGCATCGCAGTTGAGCTTCATCCCTCCCTGCGCCCTGGCCTATGGATCCGCAGCCAACATTGACCCCCTCGATGACACTGATCGATTGGCCGTGCCGATCGGTCACTATCGGCGCCGGCAGCGCCCTACCGATTTTCAAAATTGTTACCAAAAATCAGTGTTTTGCCCTCCCGCAGCGACGGATCAATCTTCGCTGCGGATTTCCAGTCCAGGCCATTGTCGCGTCGCTTTACGCTAAGCGGACCGCAATATCTGACCGCGATTCTTGAGGAAAACGAGTGTTTCTGCCAACGGCATCGCCTTACCGAACAAATAGCCTTGTCCGATATCGCATCCCTTTTGAAGAAAGTAAGCCAACTGCCCGTTTTCCTCGATGCCTTCTACTGTTGTTTTGATGTCGAGCCCTCGGCTCAGGTTTAGAAGTGCCTGGATGATCTTTTCATGTCTATCGTCATGATCGAGCGATGGCTTTACGAAACTTTTGTCAATTTTAATCTTGTCGAATCGGTAGCGCGTGAGTTGCGCCAAGCTCGAATAGCCGGTGCCAAAGTCATCGAGTGCAACTTGGATGCCGGCCCCATGAAGATCCTCAATGATTAACGCGGCTAGGTCAGGATCGACAATAAGCGCGTTTTCAGTAATCTCGACTTCCAGACGCTCCGGGGCCAGCGCTGCCTCGTGGAGTATTTTCAGGATCCGCGAGGTGAGAAAGCGGTCTTCCAGTTGTACGGCGGACAAATTGAATGCGAGGACGACCTCTTGCGGCCAACGCGCAGCGTCTTGGCACGCTGTCTTCAGGAGCTGCTCGAACAGCGGGGTGATCAGTCCGGTCTCTTCAGCAATTGAAATGAACACCTGTGGCGAAACGCTTGTACCGTCTTCATGCTCCCATCTGGCAAGTGCCTCAAAACCGCAGACATCTCCTGTGCGAAGGTCAATGAGTGGCTGATAGAAGGGTTTGATACGATGAGCTTCTATCGCTTCGCGCAGCTGTCCCTCAAGCTTGGCCCGCGCAGTAACTTTTAGCTGCATATCGTCTTGGAACATCAGTGTGATGTTGACGCCGATGCTCTTGGCTTCGTAAAGGGCAATGTCTGACTTATGGCAGACGTCGTACAGCGCGCTACCCTGTTCGGGCCAACGAGCGTAGCCTACACTCGCGCCCACTTGGCACCATACGGTGCCGATCTGTATCGGCCGGGTAATGCACTGAATGATCAGCTTGGCGAACTTGTCGTCCTTGTGCGCGGCCAATCCTCGTGCCACCACGATGAACTCATCGCCACCAAAGCGGAAAACACAGGATTGAGCGGCAAACCCCGACAGACGTTTCGACACCTCTTGCAAAAGTCGGTCCCCGCCATGATGGCCGACCAGATCATTGACCTTCTTGAACCCATCCAGGTCGACGGAAAAAATCGTTGCCGTCGGAACTCCATGGTCCTCATCGTTCCCAGAGGCCTCAATGACTTCAAACGTTTCGAAGGCATAGCGGTTTGGAAGCTGTGTCAATTGGTCATGCGTGGCGATCCAATGCGCCCTTATTCCATGCTCCCGCTGGCGCAACATTTCCTTGCGTAGGTCAAAGATACGAAGCACTGAGTAAATGAAACTGGCTAGACCTGCTACGAGGAAGGTTAGGATCAGCACGTCAATTGTTTCGCTGGCCAGACGTCGAAACGGCCTAAAGATGAGGCTATGCCAACTTAAACCGAAGCTCCAAATGACCAACGCTCCAGTGATCAGCGCGGCAAGTTGCTTTCCAGCTTTGCTTTCGAAAAACTCTGGCACGCTGCGTCTTCCTCTGCCGCTTAGTTATCCAGATGAGTAGGCTATTTGCCGTTTGCGTCTGCCTTTGACCGTCGGCCAGGCATTTCTGCCTATGGCAGCCCGACTTGTCCTTGTGAAAATTTACATGCCTGTCAAAGACTTCAAAGCATGAAATCGTTGTGCTTCATTGCGTGGACAGGCTGCGTTCGAAAGTTCACCAAATTCGGCTATATTTATACAACCATCCAGGAAGATTATTAAATTTCCGACAATCGCCCGGCGTGGTTTTTCGCAGTCGGTGGGGCTGCGGTAAAATGCTGAGCGGCGAAAACGGCCCCTGAAGGCGGGATCGGGATCAGGCTGCTGGATCTGGCAAAGGTCGACAGCCTATCCGACTGCATGACCGTGGGAAATGGCTCTACGCAAACCCGATCTGAATGACCTCAGCGGTCCTAACCACGACGAGGGCGGGCGTCGGTTAATATCTTAATAAGGTAACTCTGGCAGGTTATTTGCGGACATCGCTGCGAATTCGCTGATTATTGTTTGACGGCAGGCATTGGAGCGAGCTTCACACATTCCCGGTTCTAACCTTATCAGAAATCGGTTCCCGAATGCCCCACGGTTCCCCGAGCAAATTCGAAATTCAGCCCAGCACCACATTGCAGGCCGAGCTTGACCATCGAACCCAGGTCACACCCGCGATGCTCCATTCGATCAACAAGGCGGGGCGGCTGATCTCGGTGAGCGACGCGTGGCTTACCAAGCTCGGTTACGCCCGTGAGGAGGTCATCGGTCGGCCATCTTCGGATTTCCTGACGCCTGAATCTCGCGCCTATGCGATCCAGGAGGTGTTACCCACATTCTTTCGCACCGGCCGCGTAGACAACGTCGAATACCAGATGGTGTGCAAGGACGGGCGGGTGATCGACGTCCTGTTGTCGGCGGTGTTGGACGATAGCTCGACGGAACTCGGCAGTGTCTCGCTGGCGGTCGTGACCGACGTGACTGCGCTCAAGATCGCAGAACGCAAATTGGCGTTGAGCGAGGAGCGCTACAGAGGGTTGGTCGAGGACCAGTCGGAATTGGTCTCGCTCGCCAGCCCGGAAGGCGAGCTCCGCTTCGTCAATCATGCTTATGCGCGCCATTATGGGCGACAACCTGATGAAATGATTGGGAGCAGTCTTTTCGACTTTATCCCCGAGGAAGGCCGAGCCGCCGTCGCAGAGCATCTACGGGAAGTTTGCCGCGTCCGCTGGAGCGTTGAAGATGAAAATCAGGTTGTGTTGCCGAATGGTCAAACCCGATGGATGGCATGGACGAACAGAGCGCTCACCGACGCAGACGGCCGCGTAACGGCCATTCATTCGGTTGGTCGCGATATCGATGAGCGCGTCACGGCGGAGCGACGCCTCAAGGAAAGCGAGGCCCGCTACCGCCTCTTGGCCGACCACAGCACCGACATGGTGTTCCAGCTCGACCTCAATCTCGTGCGCCGCTACGTATCGCCGGCGTGCCGCGAAATACTCGGCTACGAGCCGGAGGAATTGATTGGCGTCAAACCCGTCAGCATGGTGCACCCCGAGGATGCTGCACGCGTGAAGCTGGCTTTCCAATCGCTTCTTGACGGCAATGCAGATCGCCACTCGATCATCAATCGCATTCGCCACCGTGACGGACGTTGGACCTGGGTGGAGGCGCAGCTTAAGACGCTCAGAGATCCGCAGACGGGGACACCTGCAGGTATTATTGGGACCTTGAGAGACGTTTCGGCTCGCAAGACCATCGAAGATCAGTTGCAGGAGGCCAATCGGCGTCTGCAAGCGCTTGCAGACCAAGACGGGCTGACCGGCCTGGCCAACCGGCGATCTTTCGACGACGCTCTTTCGCGCGAATACAGACGTGCCCGACTGGAGAAAAGGAGCCTCGGACTGCTTATGATCGACGTCGATTGGTTCAAGTCTTTCAATGATCGCTATGGGCATCCGGCTGGTGATGAATGCTTGAAGAGAATCGCCGAGGCAATCAGGAACGCGGTCTGCCGGTCCGGCGACGTCGCCGCACGCTACGGTGGAGAAGAATTTGCCGTACTCCTGCCAGATACCGATGAATCCGGAGCAGCGACGATTGCCGAGCGAATTCGACAAGCCGTGCTCAGTTTGGCGATAGAGCATGGCGGCAGTCCGAAGAATGTCGCAACCATCAGCATTGGAGTGGTCGCTCTCGCCGTCGATGACCCGACCGAGCCTAAGATGTTTTTGCACAATGCCGACCGCGCGCTCTATCGTGCGAAAGCCGGCGGCCGAAACATGATCGTTTCTGGCGCGCATCGTCAGCCATGCTGACCGCGGAGCTTCAGCATGAACAGCGTCGGCACAGCGGCGCGCATTGTCACTAGCCAAACACCATGCGTAACATCGTGGGCGAACTACTGCGTTGGGCGGGTCTACCGCCCATGTTTGCCATCCACGATCAGGATGGGAACCCAATCGAGATTGTCGAGCAGAACTGAATTCGCCAGCGTAGCATTTTCGGCCCACAAAACGGCGGCAGCTTGCGTGGATGACAGAATGGGAGTGACGACGAGACGTCGGCCGCCGATCCATCGCTGTCCTCCTGACATCGTTGGACGTCGCGCTTACCTGGACGATGCGTTGCTCACAATGGCGCTCCAACCTAGCTCTACGTCCAGAACCGTATTTGGTTCGCTTCGACGGCAAGGCCCAGCCTTGGAGGTCGCGAATAGTGATTTGGTAGAGGACGATCCGAAAACCGCCATTCAAATGGTCGCCCATTCTGCTATTTGGGCAAGTTCGTGCGAAGATCGGCCAACATGATATCGGCAAGTTCGCGGAACTGTCCCTGCGGATATTTCGCTAGATAGGCTTCGATCATTCCAGCATTGGCGGCGTCTCGCACGGTCTCCCAGAAGGCGACCTCGACGGCGGGATCGTGTTCGCCCGTTCCACCACTTTCAAGACGGGCCCTGGCCAACTCGGCGAACTGTCCTTCAGGGAAACGCTTGAGATAGAGAAGGTATTCGGCCGGATCGTCGCTCTCCTGGACCGACTCCCAGAAGGCGACTTCGACGCGACTGCCCTCGTCGTCATCGTCGCGATCCCGCGCTACTGACCGCTCGACCGAGGACAGCATCTCGGATCTTTCCACAGAGGGCGGAGCGGCATCCAGTATGGGTTCTCCCTTCGGGTCGAATATGACGCGGAACACGCGGAGCGGTCGCGCAATGTTCTTGATGCTCTGCTCTCCCAGGTCCTCGAAGGTCGCATCAACGCGATCGCGGAGGTGATCTCGCACCCCTCTCGTCACACAAATGCCTCCGACGTCGGCGAGCCCCTCCAATCGGGCAGCAATGTTGACGCCATCGCCGAAGATATCTCCGTTTTTAACCAGCACATCGCCGACGTTTATCCCGATGCGAAAGTTCATCCGGCGGTCTTCGGCAAGCTCCTGATTGGCGCGCCACATTGCCTGCTGGATCGCCACGGCCGCGCTGAAGGCATGTAAAATGGATGGGAACTCAGCCAGCACGCTGTCGCCAGCAGTGCCGAATATCTGCCCATGCGCCTTTTCGATGAGCCCGTCGACGATCGTACGATGCGACGACAAGGTCGCCAGCGTCTGCTCCTCGGATCGTGTCCCCGGACGTGGTGTAGCTCGCGGCTGATGGCCGTGCTTTCCGGCATGGGCCGGAGGGGATATCAGCGTGCCACAGCGGGCAGGCTGATTTGTGGATCATCGCTCATTTGGGCCATGGTCTCAAGTGTCATATACCTGGCGCGTTGGACGGCCCATTCGTCATTTTGTTCGAGCAGCAGTGCACCGACG
>NZ_JBFRFF010000050.1:0-36009 GCF_052114685.1 Rhizobium sp. 2YAF20
TCGGCGCGCTGCCGCCGCAGCTGACGGCGTTGATCCGCACCAACATCAACGTCCAGGAACTGACCGTCGCAGCCCTGATGAGCGAAAACCCGGAGCATATCTACCACGCGGCGATGATGGACCCGCACACGGCCGCCGAACTCGACCTCGACCAGATCTGGTCGCTGACCGACGACCTGCTTCGAGCCCATCGCCAATGGCTGCCCGAATGGGCAAGGAAGGACTGACGATATCGAGCGGCGGGGTCATCGCCGGCCCTCGAGCGCGCGGCCGGTCTGATCTCGCCGCTACCTCGGCGGCTCGCGTTGTGCCTCCCGCGCGTTTGCCAATCCCGTGATGGCGTCGTGGTTGCCGGTGGCAGCGGCGGCCTCGAAAATGCGGATCGCATCGGAATAGCGCTTAAGATTGAGATAGGCGTAGCCGCGAAGGACCATGAGGTCGATGCGCTCCGGCTGCAGCTGGCTGAGCTGTTCGAGATAGAGAATGGCCTCGCGGTAGCGCTTGGTATCGAAGGCATTACTGGCGCGATTGGTGAGGATCGACGTTTGCAGTTCCAGCGCTCGTTGTTGCGACAAAGGCGCCTTGGTTGCGGCAACAGCGGCATTGCTGGTGAGGCCGAGGCGGAGATAGGCAAGGCTTTGGCCATAGGCAGCGTCTTCCCGCGCTTTCTGCGTGCTGGCGCGTAACCCCACCTCGAAGGCAGCCGCTGCCTCCGCCGGGCGGTTCAGGCCCATGAGGCACCATCCGCGGGTAACGGCCAGCGCAGGCGGCAGCGTCTCCGGATCGACGGTCGTCGCGCATCCTTCGGCTGTATTCAGGCGCGGCTCGCGACCGGCATGCAGTCTGGACGGTGCACCTGCAGTGACGGTTCGCGGTGCAGTAGCCTGCTTGGGTGCCGGAGTTACCGGGGGCTCGCCCTGGATCGAAGGCGGTTGACTAGCAAGCGATTGCGGACCTGTATTGCCGGGCGCCGGCAGCGGAGGCCGGCCGTCCGCGGCCGTCTTCCTCGCATCGCCAAGCAAGGCGATGCGGTCGGATTTTCCAGCCCAGAGCCGCTGAACCTCCGCCACGCCCTGCTTGTCGTTCAATAGCTGGCGCGTAATGGCCAGGCCATAGGCCGAAGGTTCGTCTTCCGGTTTCCAACGTAGCGCCGTCTCAAACCATTGGGCGGCGGTCGCCGGCTGGTTGAGTTGCCGCGCATACCAACCGAACTCCTGCGCAGTGGTCACGTCGTGCCGCGCAAGCACCTCCGTTGCTATTCGCAGCAAGACATCGGGCTGAAGTGCCGGCGGCGGGTCAAGTGCAAGAAGGTTCGCCGTCGCTGCAAGATAAGTCGCGGTTGCGTCCTTCGAACTGTCGCGCCACCTGTACATCACCTCTTCTGCTTCCTGCGGTGCCTTCCGCGCGATGAGTGTCAAGGCAAGGCCCTGCGAGGCGGAGGCGGCATCTTCCTTGGTTCGCGCAGCCCGGAACCATTTTTCCGCATCCGCCATTTCCTGACGACGCATATGGTACCAGCCGAGCAGCAAGGCATCGGATGCAAGTCCCTGCTTTTCAACCAACCGCTCAAGCCGGCTCGGATATTCCGACGCAATCGCAAGCTTCGGGTCGTCGTTTGCATCCGCTACAAATCGGCGTGCGAGATCGTCGCGAATGCTTTCAAATTCGCGGGTTCCGTCGGGCAGCGGCCTTTCCTGCGATAATAAATCCTGCACCGTCGCATAGGGGAGCAAGGCTGCCGCCTTCTGTATCGTCGCCAGACGCTCAGCGGGGTTGTCGCAATTCTTCAGTATATAGAGGTCCGCATCCCGCGCACGAGGGATCCGGTCGCTATGGGCGAAGGCCTCCGCCACCCTCCAAAGCACGTCAACTTCGCTGCAGGTAAGGAGACTTGGCGTTTCCGCCGCGGTCTGGACCACTTTCGCATACTGCTTGAGGTCGGATGCGTTGACGAGACGTGCGCGTGCCTCCGCGACATCAAGACGATCGAGCAGATCCGGAGGCGGTTGCCAACCCGGTTCGCCACTCTGTCGATCGGTGATCGCCCTATGCAGTTCGGCATAGCGGCCGTCGGCATAGAGCTGCCACATGGCTTCCAGCTTGCTGTCCTTGTTTTGCGGAACGGCAAGAGGGTCGGCTGGCGGTGTCCACTTGGGATAAAGAGCACGCAACCGCGAAATCTCGACCTCAAGCCGTGCCTTGTCGCCGCGGCTGGCAAAATAGCGCAACGCACTTTCGTCGACTGCGGGCTGTTGCGCAGCCGCAGCAGCGGCGGGTTGATTTGGCGGAGCCGCCTGGGCGAGGGCAGGAGCGGCCGTTTCGGCAGTCATCTCCGATGGGGCTTTGGTGGGTGGCGTGGGGTCGGCCACTATGGCAACCGGTCTCGCGGCAATCTCTCCGCCGCTTTGATCGACCGGTTCGACATTCGCCTGCGCCAGCTGTGGCATTGGCTCGCTTTGCAAATCCGGCGAGTGGAAATCGGCGCCGACGCGTACCCCGCGCCTGAGAAGTGGCGTTGAAGTTGCGTCGACAGTACTGATCGCCGCATCGATCGTCTGTCGTAGGCGCTCGGGGTTATTCAGCCCGAGGAAGACCATCGTTACGACGACCGCAGCTGATAACGCAGCAAAAGACGGTTTCATAGGCACTCCGGATGTTTCTCCGCGGCATAGGCAAGCCCGAGCAGATGAAGTGTCGATGGATAATATAGGGTCGGGATGAACTGCTTGACGGTAGCAGGCATTTTTCCCCCATCGACAACACAGCTCACAAGATCGCTAATGATTTGATAGCCAGGGTCAGAAAGCGTTGTTACGACTTTGTCGCTCGACAGGTCGATCAGCGTCGCCAAGCCGTCGGGCCCGCTCATTCCCTGTTTCAATCGTGTCAGCAATGCTGGATCATTGATGCCGCCGCGGACCAGATAAAGGGGAATGCGCACTGCGTTGTAGCCGAATTCAGGCGGGAAGCCGTCAGCCGGCCTAGGGCGCTGCCTGACGCTGACCCAATCGGATGGGAGCTTGCCTGTGCCGAATTGCATTTGTTGGAGTAGATCCACACCAGTTTGGACGACATCTTGCCACTTATCGGAAGGAACGAGTGTGCCGAGGACAGGGAAGGCTTCGAATATCCAGTAGGATGGATTGACCACTGGGCCATCTTTTCGATCCGTTTCCGAAAAGCCGGAGGCGCCCGGGAGAAGCAGCGTCCGGCCCTGATAAACGATGACAGTCTCTTTCAGCAGCGCCTGGGCAATCTTCGTTGCCTCGCGCGTATAGTCGATGTTCTGCCAGCGCGAACCAGCCAAAGCGAGCGCGTAGGCGATCAGAATATCGCCATCAGACGCGTTGTTGATGTCTTGGACGTGAGGGTATTTGTCGGGATTCCAGCTCCAGGCAGCAAGTCCGTCGTCGCGGATCATCAATTCCGTGCGCGTGAAGGACCAGATCTGCTCGAAATCGGCCGGACTATTAGCAAAATATGCGAGCAGGAGGCCATAGCCCTGTCCCTCGCTGTGGCTGATACCCCCATTTGCGTCATCGACGATCCGGCCGCCGGGGTCGAGAAATTTCGCCTTGTATGCCTGCCAGGCCCGCGCATCGATCAGCGGCTGGCCTGCTGCGGCGGGCTCTCCGCCGAAGAAGGCCAGAAGTAGGCCGATCATGATTGTCGCAACCCGCCACCGTTTCATCGCCGACGCCCAAGGTTCGACAGGAGGCTGGCGGTTGCAAACCCCAGCGCAACCGCGAAAGAGGCAACCAGCATGGCGTAGGACAGGATGTTCGTCGACAACCAGTTGGCAGCGATCAGCCGGTAATTGTTGAAAGACGGTGGCTGCGAAGGAACAAAATCGAAACGCGTGACCGGAACCAAATGGATCTTTTTCGTGGCTTCGGCATAGGTCGTGATCCGTCCGGCGATCTGCGGCCAGTTTTCTTCTTTTACCAGCGCGGAAAGGCCGCTGCGAAGATCTTCTGACGCGGGAGCCGTCACCAGTGTCCAGGTGCCGTCACCGTCTGGACCGACGCCTTGCGCTATCATCAATGTATCGGCGTTTGACGGGGAGAACATTTCCTGGGCGCTCGGCGCAAAACGCAGAGACCCCAGCGAGATATCGAAATTGCGGCGCAGCCATTCCTCGAACGCCGATATCTGGCCGCTCCAGCTGCCGCCGCGAACCTTGGCTCGCCACTGCTCGAACGTAGCGCCGGTATCGATCTCCGTCGACTGGCCGGCGGCTAAGGGTCGCCAGGTCGCCTGGCTCGCAGTTGCAATATTCAGTTGGGTCAGCGCCGTTGAGGGGATTTGCGAGATCGATCCGATGAACAGCGCGTCGCGATCACCCACGCCGGCAGACGAGGTTGTAACGTCTATCGAAATGGGCCGTCCGGCCATCATTGCCAGGCGACCGAGAAAAGTTGCCGTCGCCGATATTGTGTCGTTGTCAATTGCGTCCATGATCAGCGGAAGCGGAACATCCGATCGGCTGTAGGGATAGGCCGTACCGGCGGTCGCCGAAAGGTTAGGCCGCTGCCCGACCCGGGCGAAGTCCGGAATATGGAAAACCGACGTGTCGAAAAGCGCAAACCGCGGATCGGTCGGGGCCGTCGCGCCCGGTGTGCACACCTTGTCACTGCTTGTCAGCAGCGATGCCTCGACCGCGATCTCGTTTAGCCCGGGACGGAAATGCCGCATCGTCACCCGGATCGGCAGATGGCGAAAGATGCCGCCGCCAGAATTGCTGATCGGTACCGTCGAGGCGACGCTGCCATTGACATAGACGTCGATATGGCTGCCGGGCAGCACCGTTGAGGCATAGGCTGCGTCCAAAAGGATGGTGGCCTCGCCATAGGCATTGGCGTAGAAATCGGCTGGGACGGCGATGCCGAAATTGGCGCGGAAACGGCGTCCTGAAAATTGCGTCGTCGCGACGCCAAGTTCTGCAAAGGGAATATCGGCATTGGAACGGAGCAATGGCGCATCCGGCGCCTGCCAACGCTGCGTCACCAGCACATCGCGTTGGATGCCCACCGACCGATCGGTGGAGGAAACGAGACTTTCGATTGCGGAAGCAACCGCCTGCCACGACGGGCCGGTTACGAGAAGGATCGGCGCGCCGCTATGCGGATCGGTTATGAAAGTGGCAAGCGGCGCCAATTGGGCGGCGACCGGCACGGCGATAAACGGCTGTAGCTCCGAAGTGGTCCCGACAAGCACTGCCAACCGACCAGGGGTCATCTCCGGCAGGCCGCGCGTCTGGAACGAAAAGGATTGGTTCGGCATTCCGCTGAGGACGGCAAGCCCCTGCGACAACCTCAACAATGGCTTCGTCGTGCCCGGCTGGGCAAGTGCCGGAACGACGAAATCGAATTCGGTTTCGCCCTTTTCGTCGACGCCGATAGCGCGTACGCCGTCAGCGCTCGTAGAGGTGGCCGCAGCTGAGCCGGCGAAGCTCAGATAGGTGCGTTTCGGGTCGATATCCGTCCAAAGTTCATAGGTCGATTCGATATTGCAGTCGGTGCGGTGTCGTTGCTCGGCCCCAAAGCCGATCAGGTTCGATCCGGGCTGGAGGAGATTGGCTGGAATGTCGAAGCTTAACTCGGATGGATTGTCCGCCGAATGGATCGGGGTTGCGCCGACCAGGCGGTTGTTGACGAAGATGGACAAAGTCGAGGATTCCGGCGCAACGACGATCGCATTCTGATAGGCCAGGTGCAGCTTTGCAGGTGCTGCGGCCTGCTCCAGGGTGAGGTAGATCGACCAGTTCTTTCGATCGGTCTCGCCGTTCAGTCCGAATTCGCTTGATGGAATGAGGTAGCGGCGGATATCGCCGACGCGAGGCGCTGTCGCTGGCTTAGCGACAGCAGCAGGCCGGGCGGGCGCGGTCGCCGGTGGAATCTGGTGGGTCGAAGGCGGAACTGCCGGAGCGACGGGCGCAGGAGCCGGCGCTGACTGCACAGGCCGAGCTGTCGCAGGCATTGGCGGGGCCGGCGTTGTCTCAGCTGGCTTCTCGCCTGACATGTCGAACGGCGAGACCTGTGCCACCGCAAAGGGGGCGAGGACCATAAGAATTGCTGCCGCTAAAAGCGCTATCCTCATTCGCCAGGCACCCCAATCGGCTGGGTTTTCTCCTGCTGATCCTTCGATCTCAGACTGCGGAAGAAATAAACGAGACCCCGGCTGGTCTGGTAGAGCGCCACACCGACAAACCAGATCGTTCCGCGGATAAGCCCCGGATTGCGCCGGCGCGACAGCTGGAATTTTGTCCATTGATCGGAGTTTGCGAAGATCAGGTCAGCGATGAAGCGGTGATCCAACGCGCTCTTTGGCATATAGAGACAGCCGATTGACGTGATGTCACCAGCTGCCTGCGTGTTGCGTACCGAGATAGAGAGAGTTTCCTCCTCTGCGCTGCTGTAGGGGCGAAATTTTATGACGCCATGCGTTCCCGTTTCCAAGGGATCGAACGTCTTGCTGAAGACGTGCAGCCGGGCGCCGTGGACGGACACGTCTTCAATGGAAGCTGGATACCATTTGTCGCCGACACCGAATTCGCAACGACGGTTGACGCGTACGCGCCGGGACGAGGATCGCTCGCCGCGCTCGGACACAACGCCGAGCGCGCAGCCCGCCATGATAAGATTGAGAAGCGTCCAACCGCCAACCACCAAGGTTACGTCCGCCTTGTAAGGCTCAGCATAGACGCGATAAACCGCCATTCCGAGTGCAACCAGTAGTACTGCGAAAATGACGAAGAACGGCCGACTGATTTCCGACAATCTGCTGACCGAGATCGATTCATCCTTCGCGGTCACCTTGAAGGTCGGTTTTCGCGGGTTGAGGATAACGGAAATCACCGCTGGCAGCAGATGTACGGTCTGCACATATTCATAGAGTTCGGAAATCCACGGCCAGCGGAAAGACCCGTAGAGGTAGTTCTGCATCATCATGTTCACGACCATATAGGCAAACGTGTAGGCGAGAAACTCGCCGCCAGAGGAGGTGAATATTTCCAGGTTGAAAAAGAGGTAGAAGAGCGGGGCAAAGAGGAAGATCGTGCGTGGAAACGGGAATAGCCAGAACAGCGTCGATGACATGTAGCAAAGACGCTGTGGGAACGAGAGGCCGCGCTTCAGGAGCGGAAAGCGGAAGCGGAGGATCTGCATCATTCCCTGAGCCCAGCGGCTGCGCTGGCCGATGAAGCTTGCAAAGGTCGCCGGCTGCAGCCCCGCGATTAGAGGCTTGTCGACATAGATGCTGTTCCAGCCGCGCGAATGAAGCGCGATCGCAGTTTCACAGTCCTCGGTGATGCTGATGCCGCTGAAGCCATCGGTCTCCTCCAGCGCCTTGCGCCGCAGGACCGCCGCTGAACCGCAGAAGAACGCGGCATTCCACTTGTCAAGGCCGCGCTGGATGATGCCGTAGAACATCTCATTCTCACTCGGCATCTTGTCGAATGTCTGGAGGTTTCGCTCGATCGGATCGGGATTGAGGAAGAAGTGTGGCGTTTGGACCAGGAACAGACGAGGGTCTTCGTCAAAATACCCGACCGTCTCGCGCAGGAAATCCCGCGCAGGCGCATGGTCAGCATCGAATACGGCGATCAGCTCGCCCTTTGATGCCTTCATGCCGTTGTTGAGATTGCCGGCCTTAGCGTGTTCGTTGCGGTCGCGGGTCAGATAGTGCGCGCCGAGTTCGGCACACAGCAGCTGCAATTGCTCGTGGCGAGCCGTTGCAGCCTGCGCTTCCAGAATATTGGTTGCGTTGCGCTTTTGAAGCGTGGACCCATCGTCGAGAAGCCAGACGTCAACCCGATCAGCCGGATAATCCATGCTTTTTGCAGCGGCAAGCGTATTGGCCAGCAGTGCCGCATCTTCATTGTAGGAGGGCACGAAGACATCGACACGCGGGAATTTCGTCTCCGATGCACCACGCGACGGTCGCGGTGGCAAGGGCATCGCCACGACAAAGAGGCTGAGCGCGCCCATCATGACGCTGTACATTTCGGCGAGATAGAGCAGGAAGCCCGGAATGAAGTTTTCAGGCTGGTTCAGCGGGGGCAGCGTGCTTGTCGTGCGCCAAAAGACATAGCGCAGGATGATCGAGCTGCCGAAGGCGAGCGCCACCAGCCGCCATCTCCCTTCGCCGCGCATGAATTTGATGACGCTCATGATGGCGACGACGGTAACGCTGGCTATCAACTGAGTCTGGAGGTTTATCGGCAGTGTAACCAAGATGCAGACACACGCCGCAACGACAATCCAGATGATAATGATACCAACCTTGCGCATGATGCCCTCTATCTCCGGCCAACATGCCGCTGCGGCAAGGCGGCGGGGGCATGAGACGGCTTGCTATATCGGAAGCGGCGGGTGAGTTCGCGTTTGGTTATTTGCATGCCACACCTCCTTGCCCGGCGCTGTCGCAGGCCGGCCCGGGGACAATGACGGCGCTGGTCTTGGCTCCTTCGGCAGGCGCAGACGGCGCGGGAACTAGCGGCCCAATCGGGCGAACGACGGGAGCCGGCGCGGGGGCCGACGGCTGGGCAGCTTGCCGCCGCACGGTGGCGACCGGAATGCGATCCTGCGCTTGATAGCCTGGCGGCGGTGGGTTGGCGTGATCTGCCGGCACCTCCGGGTAAATGGGGTTGCCGGTCCGGCCGAGCGAAGGGTCAATCGTTGGAGGGCTGCCATAGGGATTCCACCCTGGTGCAGGGAAGGTGCCTGCAACGGTATAGCCATACATGACGCGCAGCAGCGCCTGTTCGCTTGCATGGGCGTCGCAGACCCTCAGGCGGATCTCGACTGTCCCGCGATCGACGAAGGCAGCGCGCGCATTGTCACCGGAACGGATCTGTTGCCAGCCATAGAGGCAAGTATCGCCCCAACGGCTCTTGCCGGTGGCGTACCCGAATGGTCCGTAATTATTCTGTACGTAAATATCCGACCGCCCCATGGCGACGCCCGGCACGTCGCGTCGCATGTCTCGGTCGACATTGCCGTTGCGAAGGGAGGAGTAGCCAAGATCCTTGCGGTCGTCATATTCCAGGCCAACGGGACCGAAGAACGTCACTCTGAGGAGATTCTGTCCCGGCGTCACAGCTGAGGTGAAGAGATAGATATCCTGCCGTACCGCATTGCTGAAATCATGTTGAACGATGTTGACGATCGACGGGCCGCCGGGCGGCGGCAATACGAAGGCCTTGTCAGTGGCAACTGTGACAGCCGGGCCTGGAACGCGAATACCCTCCTTCGAAGCGCAACCTGAAATGGTCGCGCAGGCAAACGCCAAGCATGCGGCACCGAGAATGCGTCCTCTTGGGGACGGATTCCGGCCTCTATGGGCGCCTTTGTGGGCCGCTCGCCACGACGGATGGCGCCGAATCAGGGTGCGCAAAATCATGTTCAAGGAATAACCAATTGCCGCATTTAAGCAATTGTGATGTCAACGCAACGTTGAGGTCATATGCCTTTAAGGATGCATTTGTATTTTCTATCCATGCATGGTTGCGCTTGAGCATTGGCTTCAACAATTCGAACCGCTTCATCGGCATGACAACCGGCAGACACAGCGCCCGCGCTCTTTCACTCTCCCGTTTTATTGACAAGAGCGACCGGCGTGGCGGACAAGAGATCGCTGCTGCGGTTTGTTGACCGGCAGGCCGTGGACGAACGACAAAATGCGATTGCTGGGGGGTGTGACGGGTGACAGGCGATATCGATACATTCAATACCGGGACCTTTGTCGGGCGAATTTGGCGACCAGAGGCGAAAGGGCCCGCCGTGGTCGTTGTCAGAGACGGAAACGTCTATGACGTCACCTCCAAGGACATCCCGACGATGTCCGATCTCCTGGAGCGCGATGATCCGGTAGCTTACGTCCGCTCGCAAACGGGCGCGGCCGTCGGCAGCGTCGGCGCTCTGCTGAGCGGTCCCATCGATCGCAGCGTTGTGCACCTTCTCGCGCCGATCGATCTCCAGGCGGTCAAGGCATGTGGTGTCACCTTCGCGCGCTCCATGCTCGAGCGCGTCATCGAGGAGCGCGCTGCCGGCAATCCCGAGCTTGCGCAGACTATTCGCGGCCGCGTTACCGCCATCATCGGCGACAGTTTGCGCAACCTTAAGGCAGGATCGGCGGAGGCGGCAAAGGTGAAGTCGGCGTTGATCGAGGAAGGCGTCTGGTCACAATATCTCGAGGTGGGCATTGGTCCTGACGCCGAGGTCTTCAGCAAAGCGCAGGTCATGTCTTCCGTCGGCCACGGTGGCGATGTCGGTCTTCACCCGATTTCCAAATGGAACAACCCAGAGCCGGAGATCGTCCTTGCCGTCGATAGCCGAGGGCGGGTCAAGGGCGCGACGCTCGGCAATGACGTCAATCTGCGCGATGTGGAAGGCCGCTCAGCGCTACTGCTCGGCAAGGCCAAGGACAACAATGCCTCCTGCTCGATCGGCCCTTTTATCCGACTGTTCGATGAGACCTATTCGCTTGACGACGTGCGCAATGCCGATCTTGCGCTGAAGGTCGAGGGCGAGGACGGATTTGTGCTTCACGGCAAAAGTTCGATGAAGGAAATCAGCCGCGATCCGCTGGAGCTCGTTTCGCAGACGATTGGCCGTCATCATCAGTATCCCGACGGTTTCGTGCTGTTCATGGGAACGTTGTTTGCGCCGGTCGAGGATCGCGGTGTTCCGGGTCAGGGGTTCACGCACAAGATCGGAGATATCGTCACGATTTCCAATGAGAAGCTCGGTGCGCTGCGCAACCGCGTTCTATTGTCGACGGAATGTGCGCCGTGGGAGTTCGGGGTATCGCGCCTGATGCGAAATCTTTCGTCACGGGGCTTGCTCTAGAAGCCGGGGCAACCGCTCAATGTGTCGGGGCGGGCTGCAGTTCGGATTGGCGACTGCGGGCGGCGGTCAGCTCTGTCGTGGTGTGGTTCAGGCGGTCGGCCAGCACGCGCATGATTTCGACGGTCATCTCCGGGAAATCAGCAAGGAGCTTCAGGAAGTGTTCCTTGCTGATCCGCAACGCTTCAAGCTTCGAGGTTGCCCTGATTGTCGCCGTACGGGACACATCGCAAAGAATGGCAATTTCACCGACGATGGAGTTCAATTCGACGTCGGCAATCTTGATCTCGCCTGCTGGCGTGTCGACGAGGACCTCGGCTGTCCCCGAAAGGATCACATAGGCAGCATCGCCGAAGTCACCCTGGTGAAACAGAATTTGACCGGCTTTGTAGCTGACCCGATCCGATGTGAAGGCCAAAAGCTTGAGCTTTGCGGGTGCGATCCTGGCAAAGATCGGCACTCGCCTCAACATTTCGACTTCATCTTTCAGAAGCATGATCGTTCAAACCCCCAGTACGCCGCTCCTCTAGCGTATTACGATAACAGTTCTTTGAACATACCGTTTTTCTCCAAAAGATCGTTGCTGGTGCCGCTTTCCGCCAGCGTTCCACCGTTGAAAACGAGAATTCGTTCGAACAGTTCCGCCAATGTCACGTTTGAAAGTACCCAAACGATCGCCGGAGCGTGGCCCTCCTGGTGCAGGCTCGTCAGTACGGTCCTGACGATCTGGTCCTGGAAGCGATGATCGAGCGCAAGAAGAGGGCGGTTGAAGATCAGATAGTCGGCGCGCTTCAGCAATGCCCGGGCGAGATTGAGCTTTTGCCGTTGCACGTTGGTCAGCCGCTTGCCGCCGGAGCCGACGTTGAAGTCCAGTCCGATCGAAAGAACGCTGTCCTGCAGCCCCAACCTGTTGAAGAGATCGCGCATGATGACGTGAATGCGCTCCGGCGCGTCCGCCTGCTGATGGGCGATCCTGCCGAAAAGGACGTTATCCATCAGCGTTGCCGAGGCGGTAAAGCGTTGCGGGTCGTAGCGCTCGATGACGGCATTGAGGTCCGGGGGTATATGCTCGTGGAATTCCGCGCGCGCCCTGACAATCTTTGCCATCAATTCGTCGGTCAGGAGACCGAAGCGGTGGCGCGGTTCGATATAGGAAAAGCTTAGACGGATGATGCTCGTCCGTTCCTCGTCGTTTGCAGCATCGAAGCCCCGGCCTTTCAGCTTCTGCAAAAGCGCCTGATATTCCGGGATATCATCGGCGGTCATGAAGGTCAGCTGCTGGAAGAAGGGGTGGTCCGGCGGCAGATCGGTGAACAGTTCGACGGCGTTGTCGGCAATTTCCAGCCCCATCGCATAGAGTTCGACGTTGAGGCCGGTATCTTGAAAGAGTTTGCGGAAATAGGGGTGCGCTGCCAGCTTTCTGTTGGTCATCAAGGGCCGCTTCAATGTCCCGAACAGAAGGTTTTCGCCGACCGTCGCCTGTGGGTTATAGGTGGTGAATTCGAAAGGCACCACCAGCCCGTCGAGGTCTTCCTCTTTCAGGCGCTGCAAAAGCGCCTGACGCAGTTCGACGATACGCGACGTAAGATCCTCATGGGCTCCTGAATCGATCGTCGAACGCAGGGCCATATCGAGCAAATCCTGCGACATCAGCACGGCATCGAGCACCGGGCGCATGACGCTATAGAGATCCCCCGGTCCGGTAGCGCCGGTCGAGGCATAGTCGACCCAATCGCTGTTGAGGTCGAATTCAGGGTTGCCGGCACGACGAGCCTCGATCATCGACCACTTGAATTTGGTCGCTTCAGCGCCTTCATATTCGACCGTCGTCATCGGAGCATGCTTCAATCCGTAAAGGATGTTGTCCCGAAGCGTGCCGTGGAAGAAATAGGTGTCCGAGCCGGCATAGGCGATCCGACGCCCTGTGATCGATTCCGGCAATTCCAGCAGGTCTTGTCCGTCGATGGCGACGCGACCGCTATCGGGCCAGAGCACACGTCCAAACGCTTCGACCAGATATTCGCCGCCGCTGCCGCTTTCGCCGACGATCGCCACGGTCTCGCCGGGATTGATTTCCACCGAGACGTGATCGAGCACGCGCGCACCGCTGTCATCGGTGATCGTCAGGTTGGTCGCCGTCAGCGCATGGGTCAACCGGGCGCTGGGCTCGCAGTCCAGCAGCTGGATTTTCGGGTCGATCAGCCGCTCGACGCTGAATTGCTCGACCACCTGGTTATACTTGACCTGCACGTCCTGGCGCGACTGGTCCCAGTCGATGAGTTCCTTCAGAGGGCCGGGCAAGTCCTTATAGGCATTGATGACGGCGACGAGCTGGCCAATGTCGAGCCGACCCTGAAGCGCGAGAAAGCCGCCGATCGAATAGAACAGGAACGGCGTCACCTGGGCGAGGAAGTTGTTGACGAACTTCACCATGAACTTCCACTGGTAAAGATCGTAACGGATCGAGAAAATCAGCCCGAGGCGGGCGGCGATGTCGGCGCGCTCGTAGTTCGACGTATCGTTGCCGTGGATCGTGCCGATGCCGTCGACGATTTCGCCGACGCGGCCGGAGAGCTCGCGCGCGGTTAACTGGCGCTGGCGGCCGAGTTCCAAAAGCCGCTTGCGCATGCGTGGAATGATAACGGCCTGAACGGCGACGATGGCTGCGGCGATCATGCCGAGCCAGAAGTTCTGCATGACGATGAAAATGAGCGATGTGATCGCCTGGCCGCCAAGAAGCGCCGGCTGCACGAAGGCATCTCCGGTGAAGCCACCCATAGGCTCCACTTCGTCCTTGATCATGGTGGCGATTTCAGCCGCCTTGACGCGCTTGAAATGTGAGGGCGGGAAGCGCAGGACGCGGTCGATCAACTCAAAACGGATGCGACGCAACATCCGCTCGCCAAGCCGGCCCTTGTAGGTGTTGATGTAGAGCTTGAACAGGCCGTTGAGAACGACCAGTGCCAGGAAGACGAGGCTGAGTGCGATCAGCATCTCAAAGCGGGTCAGCTGCAGTCCACGGAAGAAGGTTATATGGCCGATCCACGGCACATCGTAGGCAAAATGCATGAAGGTCTGCGTCGCGCCTTCCTTCTCGAAACCCTTTCCCTGGATCGGGCCGTTGACGATCTGCTTCGGCAGGTCGAAGGACAGGAAATATGGAACCATCGACGCGGCAACGACGAGCAGAATCCAGATCTGCTCCAGACGGGTATTTGACCAGATATATTTGGCTAGGCTTTTTTCCATTGATTATCGCGTGCTTCTAAATTCAGCGGATTTCATGCTCGACGTCGCCGTGGACATGCTGCTTGTACCCGCAAACAGGAAACGCCGATCGACCTTGCGTGCGACCAGCTCCGATTCATAGACAAATCAGTTTATATCACAACATTCTGGAAAACGAGGAGAGGGCGTCACGAAAGCGATCCTCAGAAATTAGAGGGCGTTGCGGACTATATATGACGTCCGTTCCGAACCGTTCAAGTCGAGGGAATGCAAAGACGGCTTCGGTTTGGCAAGGATTTCAGAGACGGCCAAGGTGAGCAATTCATCGCTCAGCCCCGCCTCGGGCAACGCCTTGGCAAGCCCAAGTCTTTCGAGCCGTTCGGCCCGTACCGATTGCTCCGTTTCGCCGCCCGCGGTGAACGGCACCAGGATGGAGCGGCAACCGGTTACCAGCAGATCGCCGACGGTATTATAGCCCGCCTGCGAAATCGACAGTTCGGCGCGCTTGAGGAGAGAGGGAAAATCCTTCCTGAACCGGACGAGCTGGACGTTGTCGGGGGCGTCCATGGCTAGGGCTGCGAAATCCTGCTCGGGCAGGTTTGGGCCGGCAATAAGACACCAGCGCCGCCTCCTGTCCGTTGCCCTCGCCGTGCCAAGGGCAGCACGGATCAGGTCGCGCCCGACCGCGCCGCCGCCTGCCGAGACGACGATGTCGAAAATCTCCATGGGCTCCGGCGGCACGGACGGTGAAACCAGGCCGGTATAGCGTAGCTTGCCGGCGATCCTTGCCGTCAGCGGAAAGGTCTCCTCCAGACGGACGAAATCGGGATCGCCGTGAACCAAGACGCCGTCGAAATGCCGGTCGAGAAGATCGACGGTTTCCTCGTCGCGGCCGGGTTTTTTCTGCTGCTGCAAGATGTCGCGCACCGACGTGAAAAGCCTGGGGCGAGGTCTTGCCGCATCGATCGCGTCAAGCAGCGGCAACAGTTCGAACCGCATCTGACGGCGACCGAACGGAAATGCCTCGATGATGACGACATCCGGCGCCGCCGCCTTGAAGGCATTGAGCAAAAGATCGCGGCGATGATCGAGAAATTTCTGATCGACCGGCGTGCCGTGCTGGTCGGCAAGCCCGGAAAATCCGGCGCTTGCTGCGACGACTGGCGGCAACACCACCGACGTGACCTCCTCGCCTGGAAATCCGGTCACCGGTAGTCCGCCGGTGACCATGGTGACGCAGCAGCCGTCTCTCACCAACGCGGCGGCGATGCGGCTTGCCCGGGCAAGATGGCCTATTCCGAGCAGGTGCTGGACGTAGAAGAAGACGCAAGGCGAGCTCATGCCGATTTCTGCCATTGCTCTTGGCGCTGCCATTCGCTTTCAAACAGCTCGGTCAATTGCCGGATACTCGAGTGGTAGTCGAAATGGTCGCGCACACGCCGTTCGGCCGCGTCGCCCAGAAGATGGCGGATCACCGGTTCACGGATCGCCCGTTCCAGAGCCAGCGCCAGGGCCTGCGGATTTTCGGGTGGGACTATCAGGCCGTTTTCGCCGTCGGTCAAAAGTTCGGGCACGCCGGAGACATTGGTCGAGATGCAGACAAGCCGCTGGCTCGATGCCTCGACGAGAACGTTCGGCAGGCCGTCGCGGTCGCCGTCTGCCGCGACCCGGCAGGCGAGCGCGAAAATATCCGCCTGACGATAGTGCGCGAGCACCTCCTCCTGCGCGAGCGCTCCCCTCCAGGCGATGCGGTCCGCAAGTCCCAGCCTCTCGGCCTGCGCCTTCAGCTTCGCCAGGCCGTCGCCGCCGCCGATGTGCTCGAAGCTCCAATTCAATTCGGCCGGCAGCAAGGCGAGCGCCTGCAGCAATACGTCATAGCCCTTCTTCTCGACCGCCCGACCGACGCTGACGATCCTGACAGGGTCTGCCGGCTCAGATCCGTCGCGATTGGAGTGCGGTTCGCCGACGTGGTTAAAACGGGCCAGATCGAGCCCGTGATAGCTCAAATGCACGCGGTCCTTTGCGCCGGTGAGGCTGCGCATGTGATCGAAGCCACTATGGGTGCATGTGACCGTCCAGCGGGCGCGCCCAAGTTTCTCCAACAGCTCCCAGTCCGGGGACGTCCAGATGTCCTTGGCATGAGCCGAGCAGGTCCAGGGAACGCCGGTCATGATGCTGGCATAGGCGGTGACAGAGGCGGGCGTATGGATGAAGTGGGCGTGCAGCCATTCACCGCCATCGGGCCATTCATGGGCAAGCACCAGCGCCTGTCCGAAGCGACGGAAGCGGTTTGGCGTCAGATCCCGGCGCAGGTCGGCCCAGAATTGCTTCAAAAGCGCCTTGAATCCCGGCTTCGACACGCCGGCGAACAATGCGCGCAGCACCCGCAACGGCTCCTGGTACAGGTACTCCGGCAGATAGACGACCCGCGCCTTGATCTGGTCGTGAACCGGATGGCGCTTCTTGTCGGTTGGCTTGCGCATCGAGATCAGCGTCAAATCGAAGCCGGCCCGCTCGAGACCGAGCAGTTCTTGCGCAATGAATGTCTCCGAGAGCCGCGGATAGCCCTTGAGAACGATCAGTATTTTTTTCCGGATTGCCAAGGCGGGATGCTCTATTCGGCAACAACGGAAAGCGGCGGATAACTGTCACGGTCGTCCAGCCAGTCTCCGACGATCCGGGAGATATGAACCAGGCCCTCAAGGCGCATGTTTTTCTCGCCGCTCTGGGATGGCGGCGCCCGCCGCGTCAGCCGCTTCAACGCCGCCGAAAGAAGCATGGGATCGGCCGATTCTTCCGGCAATAGCATATCGATAAGGCCGAGCTCGCTGGCGCGCTGCGCGCGGATCAGCTGCTCCTCGCGCGGTCGGGTCCGTGGGATGATCAACGCCGGCTTGTCGAACGACAGAATTTCGCAATAGGTGTTGTAGCCGCCCATCGCCACAACTGCCTTGGCGCCGTCGATCAGCTCCTCCATCCGGTTGTCGAACTCGATAACCTCGAGACAGGCAATCTTGCTGCTGCGTTCGACCAGCTCGGTGCGCTCGCGAGCCGGCATATAAGGCCCGAGAACGATCAGCGTCTTGTGCTGCAACGACTGGTCGTGCTCAAAGGCGCTGACGACGTCGTTGACGAGATCGGCCCCGTCGCCACCGCCGCCGGTGGTCACCAGAATGTAGTCTTCGTCAGGCACATGCTCGGATTTGGTGCCCTGGGGCACGCTGCGCTGCAGGAAGCCAACAAACTCCATCTTGCGGCGAACGCCCGATGGAACATCGAGGCCGATCAGCGGGTCGTAGAAATCCGGCGGCCCGTAGACCCATACCGTGTCATAATACTGGTCGATCTTCGGCAGCATATTGCTTTTCTTCCACTCGGCGTCGAGCAGATGCGGCGCGTCCATGACGTCGCGCATGCCAAGCACCAGCGTCGTGCCGCGGGCTTTGAGATATTGCAGGGTCTCTTCGACCTCGCCCTTCAATCCCAAGGGCTCCTTGTCGACGATGAAAATGTCGGGCTGGAAGGTCTCGGCCGTCTGGCGGATGATCGACTGGCGCATCTTTAGCGTTTCCTGCAGGTCGACGCGTCCTGCCATCGGCGTATAGTCGCCGTCCTTGAGCTTGACGACACTCGGCACGGTGACGAAATCCACGCGGGCGCGATAATCAAACGCGCCGGCAATGGTCGCGCCGGAAATGATCAGGACATTGAGGCCGCGGTAGTCGCCCACCAGCGAATGCGCGATCGTACGGCAACGACGCAGATGGCCAAGGCCGAATGTGTCGTGGCTGTACATGAGGATACGTGCGTCTTCTAAGCGCCGCTTCATGGGCAAAACCTCAGGGTACATACTCGTCTAGGCGGCTGGTCGTCGTGAACACTAATGCAACCGCTGCGTAGATAACAGTCCAATGCGGGGCAGCGCTTGGGCTTATTTGTAGGGATCGGCGGCATCGCGCAAGCCATCTCCCAGAAAATTGAACGCCAGGATCACAAGTATGACCGGGATCATCGGGAAGAGGAGCCAGGGGTAGAAGGCGATGACGCTGACGCTTTTTGCCTCCGTCAGCAGAATTCCCCAGCTGGTAATCGGTGGGCGCAAGCCAAGTCCCAAGAAGCTCAGCGCTGTTTCGCCGAGGATCATGCTGGGGATGGAAATCGTTGCCGTGGCGATCAGATGCGACATGAAGCCCGGCACCAGATGGCGGCCGATGATCCTGCTTGGCCGGGCGCCCATCAATTGTGCCGCCAGCACATAGTCTTCTTCGCGCAGGGACAGCAGCTTGGAGCGAACGGCACGGGCAAGGCCGGTCCAATCCAGGATACCGAGGATGATGGTGATGCCGAAATAAATGATGATCGGGCTCCAGGTGACCGGCATGATCGCGGCCAGCGCCATCCATAGCGGCAAGCTCGGCAACGACTGCAACACCTCGATGATGCGCTGCACGAGAAGGTCGAAGACGCCGCCGTGATATCCTGCGAAGCCGCCGATCAAGATGCCGAGAACGAAGCTTATCGAAATGCCGATAAGGCCGATTGTGAGCGATATGCGTGCGCCATAGATGATGCGTGACAGGACGTCGCGCCCGAGACGGTCCGTCCCGAGAAGGAACATCTGGCCGCCGATTGCCGGGCAAACCAGATGAAGGTTGGAAGACACCAGGCCCCAGAACCGGTAGTTATCACCCCGGCAGAGAAACCGGATCGGCTGCACATCCTGCTTCTTGTCGGTATAGACCCGGCGCAGCGTGTTGAGATCGAGCGTCATCGTCCGTCCATAGACGAAGGGTCCGACGAAGGCTCCCTCGTTGAAGAGATGGATCCGTTGCGGCGGGGCGTGGATGAATTCGACGTTGCGTGTATGCAATTCATAGGGCGCCAGAAACTCGGCGACCACCACGATCGCGTAGAGCAGGAGCAGGAAGATGCCCGAGGCGACCGCCACCCGGTGCCGCTTGAACTTCCACCACATCAGCTGCTTCTGGGAGGCCTTGTAGTAGCGCGTCTGTCCCGCGGACATCGTTTCGAACTGCATCGGATCGAAAGGAGCAGTTGAGACGTAGTGCTCGAGGGGCGCGCCGGGTGTTGGCAGGGGTAGCGTCACTTTTTGCTCCTGCCTTGCAAGCGGATGCGGGGGTCGAGGAAGCCGAGCGCAATATCGGAGATCAAGACGCCGATGACGTTCAGGAATGCGAGAAACATCAGGAACGAGCCGGCGAGATACATATCCTGGCTCTGCAGCGCCTTGATCAGCATTGGTCCTGTTGTTTCGAGCGACAGCACAATCGCGGTGATTTCAGCGCCGGAGATGATCGAGGGCAGGATGGAGCCGATGTCGGCGACAAAGAAATTCAGTGCCATTCGGAGTGGATATTTGATCAGCGCCCGCAGCGGGTGGAGGCCTTTGGCGCGTGCCGTGACGACATATTGCTTCTGCATCTCGTCGAGCAGGTTGGCGCGCAGCCGGCGAATCATACCGGCGGTTCCCGCCGTGCCGACGATAATAACGGGGATCCATAGATGAGAGAGGATTGATCGCGCCTTCTCCCAGCTCATCGGCAGTGCCAGGTATTTCTGATCCATCAGGTGGCCGATCGAAACGCCGAACCAGACATTGGCGAAGTACATCAGGATCAGGGCCAGCATGAAGTTCGGAATGGCAATGCCTAAAAGCCCGACGAAGGTCAGGCCATAGTCGCTCCAGCTATATTGATGGGTCGCCGAATAGATGCCGATCGGAAACGCCACGAGCCACGTCAGCAATATGGTGGTGAAGGAGACAAGGATGGTCAGCCACAACCGGTCTCCGACAACCTGCGACACGGGCAGCTGATACTCGAAGGAATAGCCGAAATCGCCATGCATCATGCCGGCGACCCAATAGACATATTGGACCGCCATGGGCTTATCGAGGCCATACTCCTTGCGAAGATCGGCGATCTCCTGAAGGTTTGCGGCTTCGCCCTGTGCCTGCAGCTCGGCGATCTGGCTTTCGAAGAAGTCGCCTGGCGGCAACTGGATGATGGTGAAGACCAGCATCGAGATGACCAGAAGCGTTGGAACCATCACGGCGATGCGCCAAATGATATATCTCAGCACCTTATGTGTCCTCCTTCATCCAGAAGGTGTCGGGCATATAGACGCCGAGAAAACATGTCGGATCAAAGCCATAAAGCGCATGGTCGGGAACATTGTTCAGCTTCGCCGACCTGAGCACAGGCTGGTAGGTACCGTTGATCAGGCCGATGGAGAATACCTGCTGGGTGTAGATCGCCAGCATTTTCTGCCAGATAGCGCCTCGTTCGTCGCTGGAAGCGGCCACACCCCATTGCTTCACAAGTTCGACGAGTTCGGCGGCCTCGGGCAGATCGGGCGCCGTCCCCTGTGTCCCTGCTGAAAGATAATACATGCCCCAGAGCGGCCATTGCAGCTGGTCGTCCATCGTCGGCGCCAGCTGGACCGGGCTCATGTCGGCGGTCGGAATCCCATTGTCCAGCCCAGGCCAGGTCGACATCATGATCCGTCCGCCCATGGCGCGGCTGCGGAAAATGTCTCTCTGCGACGAGCGTGTGAACAGAGCAATGCCGACCCGCCGCCAGTGGTCGGTGATAAGCTCGAGAATATCGGTCTCGAGTGTGCTCTCGCCGGCCGTTTCGACGGTGATCTCTGCCGGTCTGCCGTCCGGCAAAAGGCGAATGCCGTCTTCATTGCGGTTCTGCAGCCCGGCCTGGTCGAGCAGCGCGTTGGCCTGGTCTGGATCGTGGGCAATCCAGGCGCTGGCATATTCCGGCTTGAAGAGGGGACTGTCAGGCAGGATCGTGTCGGCACTTTCGACGCCCAGCCCATAGAACACGGCTTGATTGATCTCGTGACGATCGATCGAAAGTGACAGCGCCCGACGGACGCGAACGTCGCGGAACACGTCTCGCCAGACAGGGTCAGCGCAATTGAGGTTGGGAAGAAGCGCCACGCGTGAGCCGCGCGCCATCTTCCAAAGATCGACCTTGATGGGATAGCGCTTCTCGGCATCTTTCAGGAAGGCGTAGTCATTGAAATCGATACCGGTTGCCTGGAGATCGCTTTCCCCTGCGCCAGCCTTGGCCGGGATAATGGAGGACGAACTGACGTTCAGGACAAATCGGTCGATATAGGGAAGCTGGCGACCATTTTCATCGACGCGGTGGAAATACGGATTGCGCTCGAAGATGAACTGCTCGGCCGGGGGAGGGGTCGTATTGCGCCACGGATCGAGCACCGGCAGGGCGGGGTTTTCCGGCCGATACCCGCGCCCCATCTTGGTGTGAAGCTCAGACCACTTGCGGGCACGGTTGTCCTGCATCAAGGCCGAAAGCCGGATATCATCCTGGTATTTCTTGTGAAACTGCTTGAGGTAGTGGGCAGGGCCGGCAAGCACGAGCGCCTGTGGCGCTGCCAGGCTTGGCAGAAAATTAGGATTTGGCTGCTCCCAGGTGTAGCGCACCGTCACCGGATCGAGCATCTCGAAATGCGGCAGCTTGCCGTGCGGCCTGAGCTCGAGCGCGCCGCCGCCAGGTGTCAGGGTCTTGTTGAGAATGACGTCTTCCCACCAGTAACGGAAGTCATCGGCAGTGAAGGGGTTCCCGTCCGACCATTTGTGGCCCGGGCGAAGGTGGAAGGTGAATACGGTGTCATTTTCCGCCTCGAAAGCTTCAAGAATATCCGCCTGGAGCTGTAGTTTCTGGTTGAATCCGACGAGCCGCGCATAGCCGTAAATCGTCATGAACCGCAGGTCGCTCTGACCGCCGATGATCATTCGAACCGTGCCGCCATACTCGCCGGGCACACGTCCCATATCCTTGATGCGGACAATTCTCGGGCGATCAGGGATACGCTCAGCCAGCGGTGGCATCTGCGCCGCCCTCAGCCATGGGCGCAGATATTCCGGTTCGTAATCACGATCGGTCGCGCCGGACGCGACAGCCGGGAGCATCGTCGATGCCATCACTGCGAGAAAAGTCCGGCGCGTTACCACGTGCGCAAATCCTGTAGGTCGGCGTCGCTGCGGGCGCGGACGAAATGCCCGTCGCCGAGATCGGCATAGGCAAGATCGACCTTGTCGTCTTCGACGAATTGAGGTGCCCAATTGCGCTTGGCGTTGGTTCCAAGCGCCTGAAGCGTCGCAAAATCCAGCGGCCTGTCGAGATCGGGGAAGGGGACTGCGGCAAGCAGCGAACGCGTATAGGGGTGGACGGGGCTGCGCAGGATGACTTCGCGGGGCGCGATCTCGACGATCTTGCCGCGGAACATCACGGCGATCCTGTCGGCCATATAGTCGACGACGGCGAGATTGTGCGAGATGAACAGATAGGTCAGTCCAAGTTCCTTCTGCAGGTCCTTGAGGAGGTTCAGAATCTGGGCTTGGACGGATACGTCGAGCGCCGATACGGGCTCGTCGAGAATCAAGAGCTTGGGGCCCAGCGCAAGCGCCCGGGCAATGCCGATGCGCTGCCGCTGGCCGCCGGAGAAACTGTGCGGATATCGGCTGAGATAGCGCTCGTCGAGGCCGATCGCCCGCATCAATGCCTTGACCTTTTCCTTGCGCTCGGCGCTGGTGCCGCGACCGTGGATTTCCAGGGGCTCGCTCAGGATATTGCGAACGGTCATGCGCGGAGATAGCGACGATACCGGATCCTGGAACACCATCTGGATCTTGGTTCTGAGCTCCATCAGTGCATCGCCGTTTGCCGCCAGCACGTCGATGTCGCCGTGACCCTCGTTGAATGTCACCGAGCCGCTTTCGGGTGTGACGGCGCGCATCAATATTTTGCTGACGGTGGTCTTTCCGCAGCCGCTTTCTCCAACAAGGCCAAGGCATTCGCCACGCCTGATGTCGAAGCTGACATGATCCACCGCGTGCAATTTAACACTCTCGGACCGGGAAAAGAAGCCGCTCTTCTTTGTTGCGTAGACCTTCTCCAGATTGCGGACGGACAACAGAATGTCGGGGGCGCCGACCACCGTCTTCTTCTTGCCGAGTAGCGTGTCGATATTGACCGGCACTTCGCGAAGAGCCTTCAGCCGCTCGCCTGGCTTCATGTCGAAATGTGGCACCGCCGACATCAGGCCCTTGAGGTAGGGGTGCTGCGGCTTGCGGAAGATCGTCTCGACCGGCCCGGCCTCCATGATTTCGCCGTGGTAGATGACGACGACTTCGTCGGCCACGTTGGCAACGACGCCGAGATCATGGGTGATCAGCAGCATGGCCATATTCAGCTTGTGCTGAAGATCGCGCAGGAGGCCAAGGATCTGCGCCTGAATGGTCACGTCGAGCGCCGTTGTCGGCTCGTCGGCGATAAGCAGCGCCGGATTGCAGATCAGCGCCATCGCGATCATCGCGCGCTGGCGCATGCCGCCGGACAATTCGAACGGGTACATGTCGTAAGTGCGCTGCGGGTTCTGAAAGCCGACAAGTCCGAGCATCTCTTCGGTTCTTTGCCGCTGCTCGATTTTGGTGGCGGTGCTGTGGATGCGCAGCGCCTCGCTGATCTGGTTGCCGACCGTATGGAGCGGCGAAAGCGAGGTCATCGGCTCCTGAAAGATATTCGCCATGCGGCCGCCGCGCAGTTGCCGCATCTCGCGGCTGTCAGGGGAAAGCTCAAGGATGTCGGTGGTCTTGCCGTTGAGCGGATCGGTGAACAGGATACGGCCGGAGGCCTGCGCCGGATTGGGCAGGATCCCCATGATCGACTGGCTGATGATCGACTTGCCGGAGCCGGACTCTCCAACCAGCGCCGTGACCTTGCCCGGAAGGATCCTGAGATTGGCGCCCTTGACCACGCGCGACCTGTCTCCGAACACTGCGAACGAGACGTCGAGGTTTTCGATACGCAACAAATCCGTCGCAGAGGCCATACAAAAGTGTTTCCCGCTCGCACAATCCCCACGGATCGTCGAGGCACACTAACGTAGCCCCTGACAGGTGTCCAGTTGCACAACGTGCAAGAACCCCGGCAAAAAAGCCGTTGTTTCCAAGACGCTATGACAGGAACATGTCAATAGAGGCGAAGTTCGGTTTACTGCATGAATTTTTCGAAATGCGGCCCCTTATCCATCTTCTTTGCGTCTCGATGCAGCAGAATGACGCGCTCTGCCTCAGACAGCCCATCGCGTTCCTCCTCCTCGAATGCATCTCCCAACCTGGCCGGCCCGGTTGCAAATTTCGGATGCAGAACGGTCAGCTTCTGGCGTACTCCGCGCAACTTTTCTTCGCCGAGCGTCACCCAGTCGCCGCCGCTATAACCGGCAAATGCTTGGCTTGCCACGACCTCGCGGCTGTATTTCTTCGTGAGCGACTGCAGTCGGGCGACTTCGTTGACGGCGGAACCGAAGGCTGAAAACGTCAGGCGGTCCCGCAGGCCGACATTGCCGAACATGACATTGCCGACATGCAGGCCAATACCGTAGCGCACGATGCTCATGCTCTTTTGCTGCCGCTCGACATTGAGCTGCTCCACCCGAGCCTGTGCCTGGATGACGGCGGCCAGCGCGGCCTGGCACGCGACCTTCGAGGGGTCCTTGTGTCTGCCGCAGGGGTAAACGGCGAGAAAACCATCGCCGAGGAAGCTCATGATCTCACCGCCGTTGCGGTTGAACGGTGCGGCAATTGCGTCGAAGAATTCGTTGAGCGTGTCGATATAGGCCTGGCGACCTTCTTTCTCGGCATACATCGTCGATTGACGCATGTCGCCCATCACCAATGCCGCGCGAATGGTGTCTCCGTCGCCGCGGCGGACTTGACCGTTCAGAACACGTTTGCCGGCATCGCCACCTAGATAGGTCGTCAGCATGTTGTTGGCGAGCTTGCCAAGCACGGCCATCTTCGCTGCCACCGCCAGATGATTCTGCATCCGCAGCAGCGCTGCGATCATTTCCTCGCTGAAACCACTGGTGCTGTCGGTCGACCACGACCCCATCATGCCCTGCGCCGAACCGTCGCCGAAGGTCTGCACAAAAGCGATATAGTCGGTTATCTTTTCGCTGCGCAGTTCCTCGAAGATCGGAAAATCGAGAGGCCCGTCCTTGTCGATCCTACGGCGAAGATGGTCGAGGTTATTGGTCAGAAGATGATAATAGGGGCTTTGCAGGAAGCGCTCCGGCTTCTCCGCGCCGTGGCGATAGCCTTCGATCGTCAGGCCGCTGGAGCGCTTCCAGGTGAAGCCGAGCGCGTCGTAAAGCGGATGCAGCATCGAGAAGGTCAGATGCACCCGCGCAATTGGCATTCCGGTCGCCGCGATCCTGTCGCAGAAGCCGCGGACGATACTCTCCAGATTTTCGCCGGTCAGCGCCGCTTGCGTCAGCCACTCTGCAACCTTGTCCAAAAATATGTCGGAAACGCTGGAATGGGTCGTCTTCATCGGTGGGTCTTATCCTTGCAATCTATCCGCTCGCCAGCCGCCGTCATCGAGCGCAGGTGCTGCAGATCGGAGTGGACGCGGCGAGATGTGAAAGCCGAACAAGCCGCCGGTCCCTGATGACGCACATAAGCTGTCATTGAAATGAAACAATGGCTTGAGCGACCATCTCTGCAGAAAACAACCCTTATGTCTCTGAAAAGTCGCAGTGTCTGCAACGCTCAAGAAAGGTCCAGCGACGGGATCGAGGCCCCTGCCACGGCAGTTGCGGATGGCGCGCCGGCCAAGCGCTTTGCCGATAGCTGCGCCGACGCCATGGCGTATCCTCCATCGGCGCCGTCGATGAAATGCATGTGGTCTCGCGACAGCGGCGTCGGCACGAAGCATGTCATCAGCGCGGAACCCTGCCGATGCAGGCCGTAATGGCAGATGCCCTGGCTTTCCGCCTCCTGCAGACGTGCCTCGATCCTGGACAGATGGTCGTCGTCGACGTCGACGGTCATCTTCAGACCGTCGTCGAACTTTCTGAAGTCAGAATTGGCTGCCACGTCTCGCTTGTACCGTCGCGCATTGAATTTGCCGAGCGTCACGCCGAGCTTGTTGAGAACAAAGACCAGTCCGATCTGTGTGACGATCACGAGTTTGCGCCGGAACCGCTTGTCTTCAGGTGCCGTTGCCCGCGCCTCAGCTTCGACGCCGGAAAGGGTCAGAGCAAGGTCAGGCCCGTCGGCAGGCACAGGATGGCCGTCGCGGCGCTGCTCCATCGAGATGCCAATGACATCGGCCACAAGGCGTTGAAACTCCGGACCATTTCCGGCAGCAGCCGGGACTGCGATGATGGAGACGATCTGGCCGTTGCGCGCCTCGATCGGGTTCCAGCGACACGAGAGACCGGTAAGGTCCGGCCGCGCCTTGTCCAGCGGCGGGTCGATGCCGTAATTTCCAGCTTTCATCTGGGCTTCGGCCCAGCTCGCTCCGCCACCGGAAAACATCGCATAGGAAACCAGGTCGCTGGGGCTAAACCGTGCGACGCGGACGTCGAGGCCTTGGGCCCGGACGTCCGACATGGGGACGAGTGCGGTGCGCAGGCTGAGCTGCAGGTCTTCGGCAACCCAGGACCTGACGGCGCTCAAGGCGGCGCGGACGCGCTCGGCGCCCGAAGCGGGAATGGCGACGAGTGCGCCATCGCCGCCGAACACGAAGGGATAGTCGCCCCTGTCGAGGGCATTCATGACAGCGGAGATCACGCTTGCGCCGGCCATGTTCACGGCCTTGTAGCGACCAGACGCAATCGCCTGCGTGGAGCTTACGATATCGGCGACTGCCAGAAGCCAGTTGTCGGGAAGTGGGCGATAGTTGCCATCCTCGGTGACCCCCTCGAATCGGGTGAAGACCGGCAAAGCGCTGAAAAAGTCATCTTTCGTCTGATCGACCATGACGCATCTTATCACATAGGCAAACATCAAACGACAACCGCATCGTCCCGAAATGCGCCGGGAACGCGACCATGACACCACACGATAAGGTGATCGACTTGACGGCGAGCACCGTGCTAAGCGGGGCTGAAGCCAACGGAAACGGCATACCGATCATGAGTCGTCTGGACAGTTTCATCCGCCGCCTGACGGCCCAGCGGGATATTCTTAACGCGATATCGGCCGATCTCGATCACCTGGGCGGGCCCATTCTCGAACTCGGCCTCGGCAATGGTAGGACCTTCGATCATTTGCGCGAACGCTTCCCGGATCGTCGCATTATCGCGTTTGATCGCGCCGCCTTGGCCTACGATCATTCGATGCCGGACAAGGGCAATCTGATCCTCGGTGAAATTCAGGATACGGCACAGGATTTCATCGGCATTGGCGCCGCGCTCGCCCATGCCGATATCGGGACCGGTTATGCCGACAAGGACGGGGTTACGCTTACCTGGCTGCCGCAGTTGATGGCCGGCGTTCTTGCGCCGCATGGAATTGCCATTTGCGGCCTGCCGCTCGATAACGCTGAACTGGAGCCGCTCGCCTTGCCTGACGGGATCAACAGCGGTCGGTATTTCCTCTATCGCCGCCGATAGGTTTCACGGCAAGAGGAGAACGTCGAACTGTCCTTCGTCAGGCAGATCGGCCACCTTCATGTCAGTGGCCATGGCGTCCTGGTCTACCGAGAACACGATGCAGTCCTGATAGAAGCCGCCTAGATAGGTCACGAAGTCGGCAGCTTGCTGCTTGCCATAGAAATTGGGTGAAAATTCTAAATAGAGCGGCACTTTTCGCTCCATCAATGTCGCCATCGACCGGCAGGCGACCGGCTCGTATCCCTCGATATCCATCCAGACGAGACCGATATCGTTCTGATCGATCTCAGCCTCGGCAAGAATATCCGGCACCGGCCTTACCATGACGGTGATCTTCTCGTCGCGAGGGCCTTGGCGCCTGGCGGTGCTCCTGCCGTGGTTATCTCTATTGAGGAAGAAATCCAGCTCGCCGCATCTGTCTCCTGCGGCGCAGTTTACCGCGGTAACCCGATCCTGCAATCCGTTCTGGCCGATGTTTGCGGTGAGAAGGCGATAGTTGCGCGGGTCGGGCTCGACGGTCACAATTTGCCGATAGGCTCCGCTCAAGGCAAAATAGACGGTCTGCGTGCCGATATTGCCGCCGAGTTCGAGCATGACCGCGCCTGTTCGCTGAAGGCCTCGCTCCCTGAGGATCGATAACAGCCGATCGACGTGATCGCGCTCGAAATGCCCTTTGCGAAACACCTTGCGACCGATGTAGTCGGCCGGCGATACGCTCATAAGGTGATCGCCGCAATCGATCGTCATGGTGGTGACGCGAGGACCGATGGCGGTGATCAACAGCCCGCGGCCGTAGCGCGTGTCGAACAGGCGCGTGGCGAGTCGGTCCCGGACCTTGCGAACGGCCCGCTTCAATGCCCTGGAACTCCATCTCATTATCGTCTCCTCCTCCGCTGCAGGCTGATCATGCAAAGCGTCCGCTTTCTTCCTTCGGGACAATGTAGACCCGCAGGAGTTCCGCGCGACCCCGCACGGCAATTTCGCGGCTTTCAATGGCCGAGATATCAATTCCGGACAGGGAAGCAACCGGCTCGGAGAAGACCAGCGCGGTTTCGAATTCCTTGGCGGCGCTTTCCAGGCGGCTCGCGACATTGACCGTGTCGCCGATGGCCGTGATGTTTTTGACGGTGCCGTAGCCCATCGAACCGACGACCGCAGGGCCTGCATGGATGCCAATGGCAATCCTCAACGGGATTGCAAGTTCATCAGCCAGCTCCTCGCCCAACCGGTCGATTTCCCGGATGATCTCCGCTGCCGCCTTCAGCGCCTGCCTGCTTGCATCCTGGGGTGTCGGGCCGAGGCCGAAAAGCGCCATGACGCCATCGCCGATGAATTTATCCAGCCTGCCGCCCGAATCCTCGATCACCCGTCCGACGATCGAGAAATAGCGGTTGAGCAAAAAGACGATGTCGAAGGGCAGGCGTGCCTCAGTCAATGTCGTGAAGTGGCGGATGTCGCAGAAAAGGACGACGATATCCCGTTCCCGGCCGGGGCTGGCGGTTTGCGAATAGACCGGAATTGCGGCCTCGGCCATCGGTACCAGCATCGGCACGACGCTGATGTCATGGGTCGGTCGCAGCTGACAGGCAAGGCGGACATCGGGGGCGGCGGCGATTCTGTTGAGCGTCTTCTGTTCGATCGCCTCGGGCGCCGGCAGATTGGCGTTGCCCTCGACCACATGCACGCGGCAGGTCGAACATTGCCCCTTGCCGCCGCAGACGGAGTAGTGTGGCAGCCCACCGAGACGGCTAGCTTCGAGAACCGTAAAGCCGCGTGGTACCCGGACCGCCTCGCCGCCGGGATAGCGGATCGCTACCTGGTGGGCGCGCTCGCGCCACTTGCGCTGGGCACGGAGTATGAAGAGCGCGACGATCGTCGCGGCAAAAACCGCATAGGCGCCGATGCGATAGGCAATAACGGCGTCAAGCATGCTGCCGCCTGCCATCGGACCGGAGCCGCTGAGGTTGCCGCGATCACCATAGTAGCCTCCCGGATAGCCGCGCGCCTCGGCCTCGGCCGAGAGATAGGCGATCGTTCGCCCCATATTGGCAAAGCCAAGCAGTGCGAGGACCGGCAGCAAAATTGCGATCGCCAGCATGATCGGGGTGATCCGCGTGTACCAGGGTCGATATCTCAGCCAGAAATGCACGCCGATGCAGCCGTGAATCCAGACAACGATCAGGGCAATGGCCTGGCGCACCCCGTTTGGTGGGGACGAGACCCAGAGAGTGCGCACGATCGCGCCGTAATTGTCGATATAGTCGTAGAGCGAATGGACGACGCGGGTACCGATGACGTGGTCGATGAGCAGAAGCGGGATGAGCAGGCCTGTAGCGATCTGGAAGGCTTCACCGGCCGGCATCGCCAGGGTCCGGCGCATATAGAGCGTGCGCAACACCAGGACGATATGAACCAGCACGGCGCCGTAGAACAGCACGGTGCCGACAGGATTTCGCCAGACGAAGAGGAACCAGTGCCGGCCCTTCTCGGCAGCGGCGAGCGAAATCAACCCAAGCGAATGATTGCCGAGATGCATTATTACAAAGATGAAGATAATCAGGCCAGCGCCAAGACGGGCCTTTCGGATGGACTGGTCGGAGAATGCTGTGGCTCTAACCTCGATGGTCATCGAATCCTGATCTGGAAGGCCTGTTCACAAACGAACTGAAAGCGGCTAATCACGGGCTCCATATAGCGTTTGGCCGGCGTCGGATCACCGTTACTTTCCATCTAGCGCTATTGCCAGGTGCTGTCGAGCAGGTGGCGCAGCTGTAAGAAGAATCGTTGCAACCAAGTCGGCGAAACATGGGCATTTTCAGACGTTTTCGGTTTTTCGCCAATCAAATGAATGTCAACGGTCGGGTCGAAATATGAAGGTTGCCTTTTATGCGCCGCTGAAATCGCCCAATCATCCCGTGCCCTCGGGCGATCGCCTGATGGCACGCCAGATCATGGCGGCGCTCGAAGCGGCCGGTCACAGGGTCGAGCTCGGCTCTGAACTCAGGAGTTTCAGGGCGACCCCAAATGACGCTTCGCGCGCGGACATCGTTGCCTTTGCCAAGAGTGAGGTCGATCACCTGCTGCGGCTGTGGCGCACTGACCAGCCGCATCTTTGGTTCACTTATCACACCTACTACAAGACGCCCGACCTGATAGGGCCACCGGTCGCCCAGGCGCTGGGCATTCCCTACGTAACGGCCGAGGCATCCTATTCGCCCCGACATGACGCGACCGGCTGGGCCGACAGCCAGAGGCTGCTCGCTCGCGCCGTCCGACAGTCGGCGGTCAATATCTGCTTTACCGAGCGCGATCGGAAGGGGCTTGTCGCGGCTGTTCCTGAGGGACGTTATGCGCTGCTTCCGCCCTTCATCGATAGCTTGCTTTTTGACGCGCCGGCAATCGAAGCCCCGCAGCGGCTGGTCGCTGTCGCTATGATGCGGCGCGGGGACAAGTTTGACAGTTATGCGATGTTGGCGAGCGCCCTTGCTCTGATCATCGACAAGAGCTGGACGCTCAGCATTATCGGCGGCGGACCGGCACTTGCTGAGGTGCAGGCACTATTTTCGAGGTTCGACCATAAGCGCATCGAGTGGCTCGGGGAACTATCGCCGGAGACAGTCGCCGCAGAACTTCGCCTGGGCGGCACCTATGTCTGGCCCGGCTGTGGCGAGGCCTATGGCCTTGCCTATCTGGAGGCGCAGGCGGCGGGGTTGCCCGTGGTCGCGCAGGCGACGGCGGGTGTTCCCGAGGTCGTTATCAATGGGAGAACCGGCGTCTTGACGCCCGATGGCGATGTCGAGGCCTTCGCTGCGGCGATCGGCTCAATGCTTGAAGACGGCGCGAAACGCCACGAAATGGCAGCGGCTGCCCGCCGCTTCGTGCTTGAGGAGCGATCGCTTGCCGAAGCCTCCAGACGGCTTGATCTCATTCTGCGACAGCATCTTGGAGGCGACTATGAGCGATAGGACACTCTGGCAGCCGTTGCGTGACGAGTTGCAGCGTTGTGCTGCCGCCGGGCGAAGGGTGGACCTCTGGCTGCGGGACGACGATGCCATCGAGCCGACTTCTGAACTCGACCATCTCCTTCATCTGGCTGGCGATTGCGGCGTACCGCTGACGCTTGCCGTCATCCCGGCGTCAACAGGCGAGCCGCTTGCAACAGGCCTTGGCCGGAACGGCGATGTCGCGGTTGCCGTTCACGGCTGGTCGCACAAGAATTATTCGCCGGACGACAGAAAGAAGCAGGAGCTTGGTCTCGACCGGCCTGGATGGATTGTCCTTGACGAATTGAAGGCCGGGTTCGACAAGCTGAAAGCGCTTTATCCCATGCAATTCGTACCGGTTCTGGTGCCGCCATGGAACCGGATCGCGCCATCCCTACTACCCCACCTTGCCGGCCTGGGCTACCGCGCGGCCTCCGTCTATGGGCGGGTGGGGGCAACAGACGCCATTGAGCTCGTCAATACCCATGTCGATCTCATGAATTGGCATGGCGTTCGCGGTTGCCGTCCCCTTGGCGAGCTTGTGGCGAATTTGGTGTCCGAGCTCAAGGACCGCTTCGACGGCAATGACGAGCCGATCGGGATCCTCACGCACCATCTCGTCCACGACGAAGCGGCATGGGACTTCATCGGCGAGCTTTTCGACGAGACGAAAGGCAACCCCGCCGTTCGCTGGCGCGGGATCGTCGATCTGCTGGAGTCTAAGTAGCTAGCCGATACTTACCGATCGGGATGTTTTTGGCGGAGTCACAGGTTAGCTTCCCGATCGGTAAGTGTGGTCTTGTGCCGCCGCAAAACTTTCTGTGCGGTAAGGCAATACAGGAGAATTACGATGATCCGGTCGGCCCGTGATTTTGGAGCCTTGGTCAGAGACAAGCGCAAAGCGCTCGGTTGGACGCAAACGGAGCTCGCCGCCCGTTCCGGTACGGGCGAACGCTTCATTGTCGATCTGGAATCGGGCAAGCCGAACTGCCAGCTCGAGAAGGCGCTCATCGTTGCCCGAACGGTCGGATGCGAAGTGGTTGATCTCAAATCCGGGGCGCCGCAGCAGCTATCTCCCGAAAATGATGAACTTAGCTTCCTGCCCAGCTTCGCTGGCGGGAAATGACGTCCATTTACAGGGCAATGACTGGAAAGCCTTCGCCGAGCAGATAGGCCTCAGTCCAGCATCCAGCCTCAGGCGCATCGATAAGCTTGCAGAGTTGGTCGGAAAATCATGCGATCATGTTGCGACGCGGATTTCGGTGTCAGATGGCGACCCTACCAAAATCCTGAGCCGCCTCCCGCACATCATCAAGAAGCGATGCCAGCGTATTAAACGCCAACTTTGAGTAATGGCTAGAGCAGTAAGGTCTGCCGATCGAAGGCGGCAAAGGCGCCGGGGAAGCTGGCCTGTGCCTCCGCCTGCATCGCATCCAGCTCGGCGTCGGTCCGGGCCGGAGCGTGGTGAAACAGGGCGAGGCGTTTCACCTTGGCATGTCTGGCAAGCTTGACGCCCTCCTGCCAGGTCGAATGGCCAAAACCGAGGTGCCTCGGCATTTCGGCTTCGGTGTAGGTCGTGTCATAGATCGCCAGATCGGCGCCTTCCATTAGCGACAGCGCCGCCTGGTCGAGCTTTCCCGCCATATGCTCGGTGTCATAGACCAGCGCTACGACGCGTCCCGCCCACTCCACGCGGTAGCCGATGCAGCCGCCCGGATGGTTGAGCATCGCGGTCTTGATGACGATGCCGGCATGTGGTGCGAGCACGTCGCCGGCCTTGAAATCGCGAAAGCCCAGGGTTGCGCGGCATATATCCGGCTCGACCGGAAACCAGGGTGGGCGCATGAACTGGTCGATGAGCTGGCGCGTCGTTGTCTTGCCGGCAAGATGACCCGACCAGAGATCGACGGTGACGCTCGGCGTATAGATCGGATCGAAGAACGGCAGGCCGATGATATGGTCGTAGTGCGAATGGGTGAAGAACACATCGATATGACGAACCTTGTCTGCCTTCAGTCCCAGGGCCGCCTCGCGAACGCCTGTGCCGGCGTCGAAAAGGAGACGTCTGTCGCCATGCCGCAATTCAATACAGGAAGTATTTCCACCGTAACGCCCGAATTCCGGTCCAGATACGGGAACGCTTCCCCGCACACCCCAGAACTTAAGCTCGAAATTATCGTTCTTCATTCGTTTTTTGTACCAGGGTCCTTCCGCCGCCAAAGTAAGCACACTTTTTCCGTCGTGCGAAGCCAGCAATTTTGCCAGTATAGTCGCGGTGTGAGAACGGAATCCTAATTCCGTGCTCAGAGGCTTGTGGTAGTGCCGCCATCGACCACCGGCATATGGTTCGTCACAAAGGATGAGACGCCCGACGACACCCGCGCGGCGCCGTCAATTCGTGATCGAACGGACAAAGGCACGAATGACCGCAGTCAGCGCCTCCGGCTGCTCGACGCAGGGAATATGGCCTGCATCCTTGATGACCTCGTAGCGTGCGTCTGCGATCAACCGGGACGTGGAAAGCACCAGCTGCGGCGGCGTCGAGCCGTCCTGGTCTCCGACGACGCACAGGGTCGGCACCGAAATGTGCCTTGCTACCTCGGTCAGATCGGCATCGCGAACTGCTTCACAGGTCGCGATGTATCCGGCCACCGGCTGGCGCACGACCATGTTGCGGTAACCTGCAAGGGTAGTGTTTTCCGGCCTGCGGAAAGCGGGCGTGAACCAGCGCTCCAAAACGCCATCGACGATTGCCTCAAGGCCACCGGCCTTGATGGCGGCGATCCGCGAATTCCACGATTCCGCCGTGCCGACCTTATGGGCGGTATCGCAAAGGATCAGCGCCTTCACCAGCTCCGGTCGCTGCTGGCAGAGCGCCTGGGCGATCATTCCGCCGACCGACAGGCCGCAGATATAGGCGTTCTTCACCGCGAGCAGATCAAGCAATCCGGCGAGATCGACCGCATGGTCTTCGAGAGAACAGGGTGTCCGGCCGACGTCGGATAGACCATGGCCGCGCTTGTCATAAAGCACGATGGCGAAATCGCCGGCCAACTGGACAACCACGTCGCGCCAGATGCGGAAATCCGTCCCAAGCGAATTGGCAAATACCAGCACCGGCTTGTCGGCCGGGCCACCGATGACCTGATAATGGATGGTTACATCATTTAGCCGCGCAAACTGCATTGGAATTCCTTGAACTTTAAACTAATCATATCCGAAGAGAGATGTCAGCCCACGTTTCTCCATTCGTCAACATTTGTCGAGGCCAGATACGATGACCGAAGCCTTCATCTGCGACTATATCCGCACCCCGATCGGCCGGTTCGGCGGATCGCTGGCCGGCGTTCGCACCGACGATCTCGGTGCTGTGCCCTTGCAGGCGCTGGTGGCGCGCAACGGGTCTGTCGACTGGGAGGCGGTTGACGACGTGATCTATGGCTGCGCCAATCAGGCCGGCGAGGACAATCGCAATGTTGCGCGCATGGCGCTGCTTCTGGCCGGGCTGCCTGTGTCGGTGCCGGGCACGACCATTAACCGATTGTGCGGCTCCGGCATGGATGCGGTGATCGCGGCGGCCCGGGCGATCAAGGCCGGCGAGGCCGAGCTGATAATCGCCGGCGGCGTCGAGAGCATGTCGCGCGCCCCCTTGGTCATGCCGAAGGCCGAAACGGCCTTTTCGCGCCATGCCGAAATCCACGACACCACCATCGGCTGGCGTTTCGTCAATCCGCTCATGAAGAAGCAATATGGCGTCGATTCGATGCCGGAGACCGGCGAGAATGTCGCGGCGGACTATCATGTCAGCCGAAAGGACCAGGATGGCTTTGCGCTGGGCTCGCAGGCCAAGGCGGCCGCGGCCCAGGAAAACGGCAGGCTGGCTCAAGAAATCACGCCGGTGACCATTCCGCAGCGCAAGGGCGATGCCATCACCGTCGACAGCGACGAGCATCCGCGCGCCACGACCATGGAGGCGCTTGCCAGGCTTGGCACGCCCTTCAGACAAGAGGGTGGCACGGTGACCGCCGGCAATGCCTCCGGCGTCAATGACGGCGCYGCCGCCCTGATCGTCGCCTCGCAAGCGGCGGCCAGACGGTATGGCCTGACCCCGATCGCCCGCATCCTTGGTGGCGCTGCCGCCGGCGTGCCGCCGCGCATCATGGGCATCGGCCCGGTGCCGGCGTCACGCCGGCTGATGGCGCGGCTTGGCATGAGCATCGACCAGTTCGACGTCATCGAACTCAACGAGGCCTTCGCCAGCCAGGGGCTTGCCGTGCTGCGCGAACTCGGCATCGCCGACAATGACATCAGGGTCAACCGCAACGGCGGCGCCATCGCGCTCGGCCATCCGCTCGGCATGTCGGGCGCTCGCATCACCGGCACGGCGGCGCTGGAACTGAAGGGAACCGGCGGCCGCTACGCGCTGTCGACCATGTGCATCGGCGTCGGCCAGGGCATCGCCATCGCGCTTGAGCGGGTGTGAGCAA
>NZ_JBFRFF010000051.1:0-35769 GCF_052114685.1 Rhizobium sp. 2YAF20
CCATTGACCATTGACCCGCCCCGTAGATCTTCAGCCCGGTGCTATCGACCAGAACATGAAGGGGGCCATCCGCGATAGACTGACGGTCATTGCCTTTGGCAGGTGGCCTCCCGGTTCTTGCCCGCCGGCTGAGGGTTGTGTGGTCGGGCACGGGAAGCTCCAATCCCATCAGCTTAAGCACCGAGCCCAGTAATCCTTCGCCCTGGCGGAGCGGTAACCCAAACGCCATGCCAAGCGCCAAGGTGGCCTCGATGGCGAGATCCGAATAGCGCGGCTGGCCACCACGTGTCGTGCGTCTTGGCGCAGCCCATCCGGCAAGCGCTTCCGGCGCCAGCCACAGGGTTAGACTGCCGCGACGGTGAAGGCCTGCTTCATACTCCCGCCAGTTCGTCACCTTGAACTTCATCTTGCTGATGCGATGACGGCGGGCGGCGTTATGCTTATGCGGCATGGTGTGCGGATCAATCACGCCGGTTGCGATCGCAGACCCATAGGCGGAAATCGTTGAAATTCGATCCCTGCACCAATGCTTAATGTCAGCAAACACACGTTCCAGAAATAATACTACCCATTTTTTGATTTGAATGGAAATCGGCAGCCGCGGTGACTTCGGTCTATGGTCAAAGTTCCATAATTGCGGTTACGGCCCGCTCGTGTCGTGTGCGTTCGACTCCCCGGATATGCGTTCCCGGTCTGTGCTCATAACGTCGCATAAGGTCTCAACAGGAACGCCGAAAGCATGGGAAGGCCAAATCGCGTCACATGCTGAGCCGTTCGGATTTACTGGTCCTCAGTTCTGATCCTATCAAGACCAGCCTTTCCGGCTTTTGTCGGAAAGCTCATCGGTTCGACGGAATTATGGGGTCGGCAGTTCGCATCCGCTCAAGGCGAGCAGACTGCAGGATATTTCCGTTGGCGATTATTCGGTGAGCATCACGGGGGCGGATCTCGGTCGGCGAGGAAACTTCACCCGACCTTGTCTGCCGGCCGGAACCACCATCTTCCCCGACGACATAATCGAAATCCTGCCACCGGAGCGGGACGCCAGGGCTGCAGCGAGGACCTCGCCCTGCCTTTGTTGCGGCGTCGTGCGAAAATGGACGAGGACTGTTGCGGGATCTGTGAGGAGTGCCTCCCGCCATAGCTAGATGGCAATGGAGCAGGATTGGCTCTCAAGCCTTCACACCTGGCGCGGAGGATCAGTTAGAAATGTAACTAATCCGGTAACCCGATCTGAAAGCGAGATTGGTAGAGAAATGCTTTCTTTCCGGGATGTCGCACAATGATTCTTGAGTTGCAAAATGCCGTTCTAGAAATGATCGCCACTGGAGAGCCGCTGGCGACTACGATTTCAGAGCTGTGCCTCAAGGTTGAAGCCGCGATCCCGGATGTTACCGCGTCCGTCCTGACTTTCGACGGAACTTGCCTGCATACGCTCGCGGCACCATCCCTTCCGTTTGAATATTCGCTGGCGATTGACAATCTAGTGGCAGGGCCTTTGGCAGGCTCGTGTGGCACTGCTGCATACTACGGCACATCGATTGCGGTGACGGATATCCAGAACGATCCGCGCTGGCAGGATTTCAAGTCGCTGATCCTTCCCCTCGGCTACAAGGCATGTTGGTCCAGCCCGATCAAATCCGGCGGGCGGGTGATCGGTACCTTTGCTTTTTACTACCGAGATGCATGCGGTCCAAGCGCACTCGACCAGAAGGTCGTGGATGCATGCGTGCATCTCTGTTCCATCGCGATCGATCGTGAGGAACGCGTGCGGGAGCGCCAGCGCCTGACCTATACTGACGTGCTAACGGGGTTGCCAAACAGGGCGCGTTTCGATCTGTTGCTCAGGGAAGACGTGCCTCAGTCTGACGGCAGGTGGGGCCTGCTGCTCGCGGACATTGATAACCTGAAACTCGTCAACGACACCTTTGGCCACGCCGCAGGTGACGCGCTGATCCAGGTTGTCTCGGATCGCATCAAGGCCGCCGCAGGCGAGGGATGTGCGTTCAGGTTGGGTGGCGACGAGTTCGCGGTCTTCGTCTACGATGACCAGGAGCTCGAAATTGTCGCGAGAGACATCCTTGCCGGTCTCTCATCCCCGTCCACCTGCGACGGCCACGTCGTGTTTCCTGGTGCAACGATCGGCGGCGCAGTCGCGGAGGCGGGATCACGACCAGATCAAACCCGGCAGAATGCCGATATCGCTCTTTATCATGCGAAGGAGCACTGCCGCGGCCAGTATTTCAGATTTTATCCCGGTCTGGGCACGGCACTGACGCGGCGGTTCCGGGCCATTCGAGAGGTTGGACTGGCGCTGGCTGACGATCGCATCGACGCTCACTACCAGCCTATCGTTCGCATCGACACACGCGAGGTGGTTGGCTTTGAGGCACTCTGCCGGATGACCACTCCTTCAGGCGAAGTGATTGCCGCGGCACGTTTCCATGAAGCCACGAAAGACGTCCATATCGCGGCTGAGTTGACGCAACGTATGTTGATACGGGTCGCGGCCGACATGCGCGACTGGCTCGAAAGAGGCCTGCCCTTCCAGCATGTCGGCATCAACCTGTCGGCTGCGGACTTTCGCGGCGGCAACCTGCGCGAGCGACTGTGCCGAATTTTTTCCGAGGCCGAGGTTCCCCTCGACCATGTCATCCTCGAGGTAACGGAGTCCGTCTACCTGGGTCAAAGGGATCATGTGGTCGCAGACGAGATTAACGCGTTGCGTGCGGAAGGTCTGAAGGTCGCTCTCGATGACTTTGGAACCGGCTACGCCTCGCTCACGCACCTTCTCACAGTACCGGTCGACATCATCAAGATCGATAAGTCCTTCATTCACAGGATGGTGCCGGGAGATGCCGGTGTGTTCATCGTTGAAGGTCTCTTGGGAATTGCCCGCAACCTCGGGATACGCGTGGTAGCGGAAGGCATCGAAACAGAGTTTCAAGCGGATCAGCTTGGGAAACTTGGGGGCAAACTGGGACAGGGATATCTGTTTTGGAGGGCGGTCGATCGGCAAAAAGCCGCCGAGATCTTGCGGGCACATGGCCAGCGCGTCGCCGCTCCGCAGGTCGCCTACGAACGTCGTGAGTATCTGGTTTGAGAGCGAGGCAAGCGATCCGCTCGATCTCGTATGGTGCCGTCCGTCATGTCGATGTTCAATATTGATATCAATTTAAGGGCTGGGAATGCGTAAGCGAATTCAGGTCAATCAATTGCGAGTCGGAATGTTTGTTGAGGATGTGGAGCTCGGCGGACACTCGACGGCATCCCAATTCAATCCGTTTCTGGTCTCTTCGGCAACTGAAATAAGACGGATCACGGCAAGCCATGTCATGAGCGTCGTCATCGATATCGCAAAAGGAGTTGACGTTGATCGCGCTGTGCCGTCCTTGGCGCAAGACCATCAGGCCGGGTTCAATGGCCGGCTGCTGACCGTTTTCTCGGCGAGCGAAATTTCTCAGGCAAGGCGGGCTATCGGGGAAATCGGGCCGCATCTCCAGCAGGTGCTTGCTGATGCCCGGATCCGCAGTAGCTTCGCCAATGACTCGGCAGGCTCCGCGGTTGAACGCATCATGGCGACGACCTTTGAAAACGCTGGCGCATTGATCGCTGTCGCCAAGCTGAAAGAAAAGGACGAGGTGACCTTCCTTCATTCGCTGGCGGTAAGCGCGCTCATGGTGACGTTCGGCCGTAGCCTCGGCCACTGCGAGGACGACGTACGCCTGCTTGGTCTTGGAGGACTGGTTCACGATCTAGGAAAAGTCCTCCTACCGGAGACGATCCTGACGAAAACGGGAAAACTGTCCGCTGAAGAGATGGAACTCGTTCGTGGTCACCCGGAACGGGGCTATAAAATGGTGGCGGCCGCGGGCGAGGTTCCCGCGCAGGTGCTCGACGTCTGCCGATACCACCACGAAAAAATTGACGGCTCCGGTTATCCTGGCCGGCTTCTGGGCAGGAAAATTCCATATGTTGCGCGCCTTGCGGCTATCTGCGACGTTTACGAGGCGCTCACGACGATCAGGCCCTATAAGCGGGCCTTCTCCCAGGCCGAAGCCATCAAGATGATGATGAACTCACCTGGCCATTTCGACGGTAAGCTTCTATCGGCGTTTGTCTCGAAGATGGTGATCAGCGGAACGCTTCATTGAGGCTTCGACAATGGATCGACGCATTGACTTGACGGAAGCCTTTCCACCGCACACGACGTCGTTGCCGACATCCGCCAGTATGATACGATCTATCCGGACTTTCCAATCTAGGGGATGACAGCGCTGCCTGTCATCCGCTCGTTTCTCGTTGTGCATGATCTGTCGGCGAAGTCGGTCCATCCGTTCATCACTCATGGAGGGTATGACCTTGGAGACAGCATTGAGGCCTTAAGGTCTCTTTCGCCGCGCTCGCCTTTTTGATGGAGGCGGATCATGAACGAAGGAGCTGGATCAGGTTAAACGCTGGCTGGGGACGGTCGTCGGCGTCTGAGAAACGTCTTGGACTGTACGCCTTTCCCTATTCGTCCAATACGTCAGCCAGATCGGTCTTAGTCGGCTTCTTAAAATAACCAGGTCTAGCTTGCCATCCTCAGTAACATCCGCGAGCGGCTGAGCTATCCGAGGCGGCCAAGCGAGCGACAGAGAATGGTGGCGATCTGGCGCCATTTTTCGATCTTCCCGGCCTTTTCCCACCAGCGCTCAAGACCGACCACGCCTGGCACCATCGCGTCCGTTCGCATCTGAAAACCATTCAGGCAGAATAAACGATATTCCTGGGCGACTCTCGTGGAGTGTCGCGCCAGACAAACCGAAGCGGAGAAAACATGGTCACGATATCGGTACTGGAGCCCCATAAGCTCGCCATAGATCAGCGCGAGGTACAGCCGCCGGCCGAAGGGGAGGTCGCAATCCAGGTCATCAGGGCCGGCATCTGCGGCTCGGATATGCATATTCCCCATGGTTCAAATCCCTTTGTCACCTATCCTCGGATCATAGGCCACGAGTTCGCTGGCATCGTCACGGCGCTTGGTCGCGGCGTCACTCATCTTGCGATCGGCGATCATGTGGTCGCTGACCCGGTGATATCCTGCGGGAGATGCCATCCATGCCGCATCGGCCGCTCGAATGTATGTGCGAAGCTGCAGGTCATCGGCGTTCACCGCGACGGTGGCTTCCGGTCAGTCGCGATCGTGCCACAGGAAAACGCCGTCAAGATTTCGCCGTCTCTGGGAGCGCACGGAATGCAGCGCTGACGACGTTGTGATGATCTACGGCGCCGGCACCGTCGGCATTACGGTACTTCAAGTGGCGAAGATGCAAGGCGCACGCTGCATCATTGCCGATATCGACCGGCAGCGCCTGGAGCGGGCCCTGGAATTTGGCGCCGATGTCGTCCTCAACTCGAGGGAAAAATCGGTGCCCGCCGAAGTAGCCGGCGAGATGGATGGTCTAGGCCCATCGGTCGTCATCGATGGCGCAGGAATTCCGGCACTGCTGGACGAAGCCTGCCGCATAGCCGGACCGGCAGGTCGCATTGGGCTCCTCGGTTTCTCGGCGGCACCATGCAATGTCAGCCAGCAAGAAATCGTCCGCAAGGAGCTGAGCCTTGTCGGCTCGCGCCTGAACAGGCGTTTCATCCCCGAGGTCGTGCGATGGCTCGAAGCGGGCAATCTGAAGCCGCAGGATATGATTACCCAGACATTCGCGGCGGCCGATGCTCCCCAGGCCTTCGAGCTTGTCGAGAAACATCCGGAGCAGACACTGAAAGTCCAACTGGCTTTCGATGCCTGATGGGAGTTGCGGTATCTGATGGCGAGTGCATGATCGAGCTGTCTAGCGACGGGCCTGACAGTTGGAGGTCGTCTTAGGGGAGCATGAGGATTTGGGTGGTCATGCGGCGCGAGCGGTTTCTCTGTACTCGTGATTGTCGTTCGACATGCCGGGATACCACTGCCGAAAGGTTGAGCGCAGAGAGCCGTCAAGGGTCTGCGTGCGGGTTTGCAGCAGGAGATGCGCGCCGATCCTACTCCACTGCATCTGCTGTTTCTTGGCGAAACGCTTGGAGATGACGGCGTTGACGGTGGCCTCGACGAACGCCGAGGAGATGTGCTCGCCAGACCGATAGCGCTCGCCGTAATTGATCAGAAGGACGCCGAAATCGAGAGCGATTTCGGCTGCTATGGTGACCATTCTCAAGCTTGCGCGCGTCACTCCGCAGCTTTTCCGGTTGCCCACGGGTCCGTCGATACTACGCTAGAGCGGTCGGCGTGCTGCAGCATATATCTTGTCAGCTGCAGGTTCGCGGCCAGCGCGGCAGATCCCTCAGGAAACAGCCGGACGGCGGCGAGTGTAGAGATCAGTAGCGCATCGGCGAACGTGAAGCGGCCGGCAGCGAGATATCCTGTTTCACCCACTCGCGCGTCGAGTACCGCTAGCAATTCGTGCATCTTGGGAAGCGCCGCCTCCACAGCGCGAGGATCGACCGCGCCGTCCGCAGTCTCGGGAAATAGGTGTGCGAAGATATATTTCCGCACCAGAATCGGATCGGCCGAGGTAGCGATAATGGAAGACCATTGCTGGATTTCTGCCGTTTCGGCGGCTGTTTTGCCACGCCCCATCAACGTGTCTGGGAAAGCATGGTCGAGATAGTCGACGATTGCCGCCGATTCCGCGATCGTAAGGTCCCCATGCCGAAGCACGGGAATCTTTCCCAGCGGATGGATCGCCGAAACCTCGGGCGTCTTCGGTCGCGATGGATGATAGTCGTGATCGATCGCCTTCTCCGCGCACACGATGCGCACAGCACGGGCGAAGTTGCTTTGGGGGAAGCCAAATATCTCGGGCTTGGGATTCATTTCGGTCTTACTCCAAGGTTTGGTTGAATTCTGAGCCGTTTGGCGGGAGTGGTCGCGTGCCAGCCATCACGTCCCTCCATCAATCTAGACGTTTGCAGGCGTTCAAAGGATTCCAGGCGGCGTAAGGTCGACCATTCTCGTCTCAACGCAAACAGCAGACGTTTGTCGCTCCCCCATGGATTCTGGTCGGCGGAAGCCAGGCACGTCGATTGCCGGAACCTGGTTCGGAGAGAAAAAGCAACCGTCACCCGAATCCTTTCCGACCGTGGCATCGTCTCACCGGCAGCGGGTGTTGTTCCCGGACGATCCGACCAGGAGGCAAGATGCAGTTGGTTACAGGCGCGGCAGGCATGAACGGCCGAACTACAGTTGCGGAATTCGTAGGCGCTGGGTTGCCAGTTCGCGCTCTTGTTCGAAGCGCGGCAAGCGCGGTGCGGGCGGGGCTTAACCGCATTCCTGGGGTGGAGGTGGTGGAAGGCGACATGATGAATGTCGCGATAGGCGACGCAGTACTCGATGGCGTCGAGCGCGTCCTCATGATCTCGTCGGGGGCGCCGGATATGGTGGAGACGCAATGCCGGTTCGTCGATTCGTGCAGGAAGGCAGGCGTTCAGCACGTCATTAAGTTTTCAGGGGCCGAGTCGGGCATCGGATTCGACCCGTCGAAATTCCGCTTCACCCGTATGCACGAGGAGATCGAGGACTATCTCGAAGCGTCGGGAGTGGCGTGGACGCATGTCCGCCCCTCGCAGTTCATGCAGGTCTATCTTCGCGAGGCGCCGGACATCACTGCCCGAAACATGATTCGACTGCCGTTCGCCGACATCACGCTCTCGCCAGTGGACGCACGCGACATCGCGAAAGTGAACTTCAACCTGCTGCGCATGGGCGGGCATGAGATGGAGAGCCTGGATATGACCGGTCCGGAGGCGCTGACCATGGCCGACGTGGCGGAGCGCATCTCGATCGCGATCGGGCGGAAAGTCACCTACAAACCGATCACGCCGGAGGAGCGCCGTGGCGCCCTTCTGGCCAGTGGTGTTCCCGCCGGCTTCGTCGACGCGCTCGACGAGCAACTTATTGAGAGACTGAAACGCCCCGAGTCGAAGGTCGACCTCGCGACCCACCAGGCATTCGGCGTTCGGCCGACGACATTTGTTGAATTCGCAGCGGATCACGCCGCCGCGTTCCGCGGCGAGTCGGTCGCGAGATGATGCTTTTATCGGCGCGCCAACTGCCAGCGACCCCGCACGACCCGCTTGCGGTAGCACTCACCATATCGGGAGGTCGATCGACATTCAGGCTCGTGGTCGCGCTGATGGACGGCCCGCTTCGGTTCAGCCGGATCAGGGCCGCGCTCCCAGGGATCAGCGCAAACATCCTGACCAATCGGCTCCGTACGCTTGAGGCGGTCGGCCTGATCGAGGTGCAGCCCATCGGTGGCAGTGGCATGAAAAGATCTTATGCATTGACGATATGGGGCGCGGAACTCGGCGCCACTCGGGAGGCGATCGTCGGCTGGACGAGGCAGAACAAAGCTCGGCGAGAACAGTGCTGGAGCCGGCCTCTGCTACCTAGCAACGCGCGGCCTCGTTGACTGCGCGTAGCATGAAGACCTAATAGTTAGACACACTCATGACATGACGATCGTCACACACGCCGGGCTGCCGAGGGCGCTCCTGACGATCGGAAGCTCGCTGAGGCCTTGCGGTATCTCGGAGCGCGGGCGCGGTTCGCGGTCTGGGACGACGATGACGTCGATTGGTCAGCCGGCGCCATAACGGTGGTTCGATCCGCTTGGGACTACTATCGCGAGCCGGCCCGCTGGCTGTCATGGATATGACCGAACGTGATCCTCGACCCGGGGGGAGGACGATGCTTTTTGGCGGCGATGACCGGAAATGATCTCGTGCCTGGAACTGATGGACGCAGTCGTTTATTTCTCGCCGCACGAGACTATCTGTCAGTGCAAGGAATCCTTTGACGGTGCGGCATCGTCATAGGGATGACGGGCACGTAGCGCAGCGATCGGATCCTGCGTGGCCCGCGCGCTCGGAAGGAGCAGGCAATGAAGCACTCCATTATCAGCTACACCATCAAACCCGAGTACGTCGAGGATAACGTCCGGCTCATCCGCGCGGTGTTCGACGAACTGAATGCCAATGAGCCGGACGGCCTGCGCTACACGTCGCTTCGCGGTGACGGTGGCCGGTTCGTCCACATCGTCGAGCGGGCCGAGGGATCTCCCGAATTGGCCGAGTTCGAGGCGTTCCGCGCCTTTCAGATGAATTTCGGCGAACGGTGCCTGGTCCGTCCGGAAGTCAGCCACCTCGCAGTGGTGGGGTCGTACGCAATGATGCACGATGCGTCTTGAGGGTCGAATCTTTCAGATGGCGCAACCTACAGAAGAGGAAGGTGAACGCCGAGTGAGCTTCAACAGGCTCCTGGGCGAGATACGTCCGAAGCTCCACCGCTACTGCTCGCGGATGGCCGGCTCCGCTGTCGATGGTGAGGACATCGTGCAAGACGTGCTCGTGAAGGCTGTCGGGGCTTTCGAGGGCGCGTGGATCGACAATATCGAAAGCTGGCTCTTCAGGATCGCGCATAACACCGCGATAGATTTCCTCCGTCGCCGGAGGCGTCAGGATGAGTTCTCCTCCGACGAGGACCCGGACATGACTATTGACCAAACATCGTCTGCGGACATTCGGTATGTCGCCGCCGAGAGCCTAAGGACCTTCATGCAGCTTCCCGTCGCGCAGCGTGGGTGCGTCATCTTGATGGATGTATTAGGCTATTCGCTCCAGGAGGTCGCGCGCACGACCGGATTAAGTATTCCGGCAGTGAAGGCCGCCCTTCACCGGGGTCGCACTCGGCTGCGTGAGATCACCGGTGAGCCGGACGTTGGCGCCGTTCCTGCTCTCGGCCAAGAGGACCTGAGACGCCTTTCGATCTATGTCGAGCGTTTCAATTCGCGCGACTTCGACGCCGTGCGCGACATGCTTGCTGACGACGTTCGGCTCGAGCTGGTGGCACGCAGCAGCAGGGAGGGACGCGATCAGGTGTCGCGATATTTCCATAATTATAGCGGTGTGCACGACTGGCGCTTCGTGCCCGGCCTCATTGACCGACGGCCCGCGCTGCTGGTGATCGATCCTGCTGATCTGACTGTCCGTCCGACCTATTTCATACTCGTCGAATGGTCGGGCGATGTCGTCGTGGGCATCCGGGATTTCCGGCACGCCCGCTACGCGGCCGAATCTGCCGAGATGGTGATGTTCGGATCGGCGGCGGGTTCATCATGAGCCGGTCGCCGACCTGGGACATAGCGATGAACCGAGGTGCCTTTGGAGGTCGCCGATGACCGGTGATGTCGTCCACTGTGTCCACTCCTTGCTCGAACTGTAACGCTCGGCCGTCAGGGCCAAGGACATCAATGCGTTCGCCCGACTGTATGCCGACGAAGTGCGTGTGTTCGACGCGTGGGGCACCTAGTCCTATTCAGGGGCCGCGGCGTGGCGCACAGTCGTCGCAGGATGGTTTGGTTCGCTCGGAACCGACACCGTTGAGGTTCTCTTCTCGGAAACCAGGATCGAAGCTAGCGTGGATATGGCGACGGTGAACTCGATCGTCAGCTATAGCAAGCTGCCTGTAAAGTGCGCTGGTCGCGTTGGACGCAAAATCAATGGCGGAGGCACTTCAGAAAATGACCCTTTCCGATTGATTGGAAAGCGGCACCGACGCTCTTGCCGCTGAAGAAGCGGTGGACCTGCAGTTGCTCGGCGTCGCTCGGACGATTCCGGCAACGACGGCATCGAACTCCTGCCACGAACGCGACAGGGTAAAGGCTTACGCCACAGATGTCATCGCCCGACTCTTCAACCTGGTTGCGAAAAAGGGCTCATAGCCTTCCGTAGAATATTTGGGTGGCCGTATCCGTGAGCCACCGCCCGGTTTGGGCGGCCGCGCTCTCTGCCGCAGGCACGGAGCCAGCCTTCGGCCGTCTCCGCCGATTCCGGACACGATCGCTTGTCCAGTCGCGTGCTGCGCACCGACACGGAGGCCCGTTCCGGACCGCTTTGCTTGTATCCCCCCCCATGACAGCGGTGACCGGGCCGGTCAAGTGGCCCGTGAAGGCGGCCCATCTTCCGCGCCAGTCCGCAAGCGGACCCGAAAAGATGCGCAGCCTTCCGCTCCACGCCGCTTGACAGTTCCGTTCTCCGCCGTGGGGCGGGCTCAAGCCCTCCCCCCTCTGTCCGGGGGAATGTCAGAGGCCATTCCCCCGGAAAGACCGGGGAGGCTTCGCCCGAAAGGGGCCTTTCCCTTCGGGAAACGGGAAAATCAGGAGACAGAAAATGAGCATCTACACGCAGACCGCCCGTTTTGACACCGGCCGCGCCCTAACTGAAACCGAAATGCGCCACACCGCACCGTCGATCTTTGCCGTGACCGCGCATGAGAGCCGGTCCGAGCGTTTCAAACCCATCCCGACCATCGAGGTATTGCGGGGCCTGATGCAGGAGGGCTTTATGCCGGTCGGCGCCAAGCAGTCACGCAGCCGCGCAGAAGGTAAGGCAGATTTTACCAAGCATCTCATCCGCTTGCGCCGCTTCGACGACGGCAAGGCCTACAATGTCGGGGACACCGTTTGCGAGATCTTGCTCAAGAACGCCAATGACGGGACGAGCGCCTACGAGCTTATGGCCGGGCTTTTCCGCGTTCGTTGCCTCAATTCTTTGGTGACCCAGACCGGCACCATCGACGCGATCAAAGTTCGCCATTCCGGCGATGTGCAGCACAAGGTCATCGAAGGCACCTATCGAGTTCTCGGCGAGGCCGAACGCACCCTTGCCGCCCCGCAGGATTGGTCGACCTTGCGGCTGAACCATGAGGAAGCCGATATTCTCGCGGACGCCGCCCATGTCCTGCGCTTCGGTGACAACGAAGGCGAGACGACCACGCCGATCAAGGCGCAACAGTTGCTTGCTCCCCGCCGCCATGACGACCGTGCCAACGATCTTTGGACCGTCTGGAATGTGGTTCAGGAAAACGCCATCAAAGGCGGGTTGCATGGTGTTGGCCGTGACAATCTCGGCCGGCCGCGCCGTGTGAAGTCCCGCGCTGTGACCGGCATTGATCAGGATATCAAGCTCAACAAGGCCCTTTGGCTCCTCGGCGAAAGGATGGCGGCGCTGAAGGCGTGAGCAGGTAAGCAAATGCGCCGCCGACGCAGGCGGCGCAACGCCCTCGCGCTCTGTCTCTTTGTATTGCAAGGTGATGACCCTTGGCCACCGATGCTTGCCGTTTGCCTGTCCCTTACCGCTATCCAAGCGGCGCGTACCAGGACGAGGGATGCCCCGAAGCCCCATCCCTCGAACTCCCTTCCCGCCCGTGAAATTCAGGATTTCGGGGACAGATCGTCCTGATCGCCGGTCTGATCGAGCTGGTCGCGTATATAGGCCTCGATGTAGTCGAAGACCTTGACCGCGCCGGCATCCGTCTCGATCAGATCGATTGGGCGACGGCCGCCGAGTTGCGCTCTGCCTGCGCGCCCACTTCAGGACTTCGCCCTCGGTGCGCAGCACCGGTCGGGCCATCTCCAACACCCTCGCGAGGTGATGCGGCTTCGCATACCATGAATGCGGTTTGACGCTGGCCCGTCGACGCCCGGGGGACGACATCCGGCAATTGCGACGTCCGCAACTCGTCGTCGGAGATAGCCAAGCCTCGCGCGCAGACATCGGCCGCAAATGGTTTCCGCAACTCGACGCACCGCCTTCGCGTCGATGCGTGTCTGCTCAAAACCTGTGGATGGGCCTCAGGCCGATGACCGAGAGCAAGGGTCCGATGAACACCACGCGCAGAGCGCATCATCATCACATCATCGGCCAGTTATAGGTTGGTTGAACACCAAGCTCCGCACCCACACGAGGCTAAAACAATCTAAAGCACCCTGGCCGGACAAATTTGTTAAGGCGCGTGCTGGTCGCTAACACGTTTCCGGTGCTTAAGCGTCTTTTCACCGGTTGATCGCCGACGGGCAATAGTTTCTCTGAAATGATACTTGAATGGCCTCGCGTCGCCTGATTACCTCCAACGACAACGAGATGCTTCTCGTCTTCGAAGCATCTGAAGATTGCGACATGACCTAGTCCAATATTTTCCCCGGTAGTGGGGCTGAAGCAGGTGAAGACTGCCAGGTCACCCTCCTGGGGGGACTCGACAGCGCCAAAGGCTGGCGACAGGAACGACTGCGACGATGCGCTCGAGCTGCCGGTCCCTCCGTTGCGGCGGATGCAGAAATTGATGAAGGCAGCGCACCACGGAATGGGATCGTTCGGTAGATATAGCGTCGTAACCTCGAAAAATCCCCGCAATGAGAGGATTGATCGGTGCGGGTGGCGGTGGTTGCGAGACGCTTGCCGGCTTGCGTTCGAAGTAGCCGTCAAGGAAGCTTTGCGCGATGTCGATCGCACGCGGTCCGGTTGGCGTTAGCGCAAGAATGCGACGAGCTTGCTTGAACTCCGGCAGCGCCGGAGCGGAGTGTCAAAAGCGCGGATGTGGTGTAGTTGTCTGGGGAGGTGGATACTGAAGCTGAACGATAATCTCGCAACCAGTTTTACGTCCAAGCGCTACCTCAGACCTTAGAACCGGAACGGCTACCATCATCGCCAGAAGCGCTCGCCGTGTAATCATACGATAGCATCGATAAGAACGTTGGAATGCGCTTGGCCATTACTTGTCTTTAAGCCGCGAAGAGAAGAATGGTTCGACGGGCGCCGGCGCACTAAGGTCCTACTTCTCGGGGCGCTAACACTTGCAAGCTGGACCGGGGCTATGATGCCCGTCTTTGGCGCCGAACGCCCTCGCCCTGCTGGCTTATCTTCCTTCGATAAACGAGCTTTCACCGCGGGCTAGGCCAACAAATCGGCTTCGACGCAGGCGGCAATGAATATATCGCGTGCAAAGTCGGGCGGTTCTCTCCGATTGGTGGCTGCAGTACAAGCTCGCAGGGCGTTTGAGTAGCGCAAGCTATTTTGCATTGGCCAACCAGATCGAAGATATTCAACCGCAGCCTCCGGCCCAAAAATGGTTTCGCCACGGCCGTTTCCTATCGTAACATGTACCGGCGCACTCCAATATACCGGGGCGGACGTTCTTGCTTCACTTTTCATTGGTAGGCTCCTCCTGAAGCCTGTTTGTAAACGGCGAGAAGAAGCGAAACGTTCCATGATATGCTCGCTAAAGCCCTTTAAGAGCTGCCTCCAATTTACCCAGGCCGGCGTTGTTGCCCCAAGGCACCGGCGATCTGTTCCGAACTGCGCGTCAATACATCGCTCCTATCCCCACGTGGCCATGAGGCCGATTGTGAGCGCAATCGCTGCAAGCAACAACAGACTTGAGATATAGACTGCCTTGGTAGCTTTCGATGCGTGCATGGTGTCACCAAAATTTCCAACAGATCGCTTTGCTCATCGGAAAACGGCAGGCGCTTCATAGCGTTCCAACAGTCCGCCGTTCTTGCGGTGCGCGGCCGAATGCCGAGTGGCAACGATGCCTGGACGAGTCCGACACCGCGTTCATGACCGGGATCCGCGAGAGCTTCAAAGCGTTCCTAATATCCCTGTGGTTCGCCGACCCTGGGGCTAACGATGGGGGCGGGATGTCGTAACCGATAGCCCGTAGCCGTGTTGACTCTCCGTCATGGCGAACGGCGGAGGAGGCCGATGGTACCCATTTCAGTTAAAATGTGGTCACGGTGCGTCTATTTGATGTGCGGCCGGCTCGTCTCCTACCTGACCGTCTGCTCGACGAAGAAGGCGGAGCATATTCTGACTTATAAGTGGCCCGTCGATGATGGCGCTCGACACCGGCAGGCCCTGGGCGTCTGCGCTGAAGTGATGAAGGACAATCTTCCTGCGGACGAGGCGCGGCGTGCGTTCATCCTCGCGGCGAAAGAGGCAGGCCTCGTCACAGCAGATACGCCAAGGCGGTTCGTTTTCGCAATGCCAGTTGAGGGTGAAAAGTAGACCGGGATGCGCAATGAGAAGAAGCACAGTCGCTGAACCAGGCGTAGTCTGGATGCTTGGGCCACGCCTGGCTGCCAGCGCGCAGGGTCCGCACTCGCCAAACCCCGGCCGTTGAATTAACTGTCAAATCGTTGAGATGTTCCCAGTCGGGAGAGCGGTACATCATCACCCTCGAATTCAGTTTCGAGGGCCTTCAGCAGGCGCTCCGGCGTATCGTTGCCATCTTTGTAGAGAGTGATTACCAGCGATATCAGATAGTCGTCCGGCTCGACATGCCGCCGAATGCACCATTCGGTCAGCGCCTCGAGGACGACCTCCGGGTCGGCATGGAAAAAAGCTCCAGAAAGGCCATTCATCGCAGCCCCACTTGGCGAGCTTATGATACGCGCCACTAGCGCTCGCAATGCAATTCTATCCCTTAGAAAATACGATTCAACAGCACATTGACGGTCGGCTGCCTTGAGCATCGTCAGCGCCAATTCGGGCAGGCCGTCTTCTCATGCCGTTAAGATTTCAATGCCAATAGGAGCGCCAACAGCACAATGCCTGCCAGCCCTGCGATGAATACCCACCGCTGCCAACGCCTTCGCAATATGAGTTCCCCCTGGCGGACGTCCTTGGCGGAAAAGGTCCGTGGGGGGTTCTTTCTTTCATTCGGGACTTGCTGCGGTCTCATAGGTGCCTCCGCCTGCCGCTTTTCCGCGCGCTATGATCTCAACGACGCACCCGCCCGGAATGTTCCGGAGATCGGAATGGGCCATCTCAGGCCGCCATCGGCACGCAAGGCTCATGCCTCGGCGAACGACATTGCGATATTTAGTGAAGACAGACTGCGAACGCCTCGCGGTCCTTACTTCTGTGGATCTGGTTGCTGAATGGTCTTCTGCGGCTGGTTGTCTTTTGTACCCTGGATATACGGCTTGATGACTAAAATGCTCAAGATCGAGCCAATCATCAGCACCACAATGACAAGCATTAGTGTCCGCATCGTCTTGTCTCTCACTAAGATTGGTTCGGCGCAGGCGGGACAGGCTACTGCGCCGGCATGTTGTGGCCGAATGGATTAATGACGAGCAAAACGAAAGTTATTGCCAAAACGATAAGTAGTCCAACTACTATGTATCGGATGTGCATGCACTTCCTCCCTCTGATCCGATCTTGCTCGGTTCCCATGTCCAATTCGAGATCAATCTATGGCAGGCTTTAGCCGCATCTTTCTCAATGTAAGACCCACCGCGACCTCCCGTTCTCGGCTCACAATCATTGCTGCTTTTGCGGAACCTGACCCGGTGGGATCACCGGCGTATCGCCGGTCGGCGGTGCTGGTACAACGAAATCGCTGTCGCCCGTCGAGGGAGGCTTTAAGACACCCTTGCAATCGGCCAGCTTTTTAGCGTCCGATTGCGCGGAGGTCCTAAGACTTTGCTGCCTATCCGGCGCTTGGCAGCGGTCCGACTGATTTGCTGAGCCCTGGGCAAAAGTTGGAGTCGATAGAAGCCAGATGGCGCAGGTCATAGCGCATACGCGCCTGGTCCGATCGATGGCATCTGTTCGACTGGAGAGCATCTATCCCTCCTTCATTTCACATTTAAGGAAAACACTCTGGGGTAGGGGATGTTCCCCATTTGACGAAATGATTCCTGGCCACAGGCCCGTGAAGTTGCGCAGATATGTCACGACGAAGCCCCTGTTCTCGAACTTGTCTTCCGGCTCGATTCCCCTTACGACTGTTACACCGTCCTTGGTGATGCGCGGTGCGCCAAAGGATTTGTCGATCACGACGTTGCGGCACTTCGGACCCAGCGTGACCTTCACGGCGTTGGTCAGGACATCGAGGCCACGCAGCATGGATCGAAGCTGTTCGTCTTCCTCGTCAGCCGCAAAATGAACGGCGCCCTTCTCATCACCATCATGCCTGGTTCCGGAGGCATTGCCGAAACAGGCGGCCGGATCGAAGGCGAACGACCGCCTTTGGGCATTCAGTTTGTCCGATCACCTCTCGAGAATTTCTAGCAAACGTTCCCGGCAAGCGCTAAAATCATCTGATGGCCCACGCTCGGTTTGACAAAGACAAGGACCATGGGAGCAACGGGTGGTCGGTGTATGACATCTACACTGGCGTGACCGTTGTATTGGATGGTCAAGAGCTCAGCGCCCTCAATCTCGAAGACGCAGACGAACTATGTGACCTGCTGAACCTTGTGGACACTCTGAGAACCGCAAAGGTTACCCTTCAGTAATCTGCCTGGAGGGAGGCTATGACTCTCTCCAGCGTCTTTGACCATACCGTGCCCTTCAGCTGACCTGATTCGGACCGGCGGCCCGCACTGAAGACGGGCTAAGCTATGAGACGAGGGTCGTGGATCAGACGATCGACCTTGCCAGACTGAACGATTTCGCCTGTCTCCAGCACATATCCAACATCGGCGGTCTCAAGAGCGGAACGAGCGTTTTGCTCGACCTACGCCGAGGTCTCGTAGAGTCGTTCGGAAGATCTCACGCACGATGAGCGGTGCAAGCCCTAAGCTAGGTTCGTCAAGAACAAGGAGCTTGGGTTTGGTAATGAGGGCGCGCCCTACGTAGGGCCAACATCTGCCGCTCTCCGCCCGAGAGCGTTCCGGCTTGCTGCTTGGGCCGTTGTTTCAGGGGCGGGAACCGCTCATAAACGGTTTCCAGTTCGGCATTCACTGTCGAACGGACTGTATCGACTGTAGGCGCCAAGAAGAAGATTATCCCGAACCAACATGTCTGAAAATAGCTCTCGCTTCTCAGGGACGAGGCGAAGGCCTGCGTCAACGCGATCCTCCACGGACAACCCGGCTAGGTTGGTATCCCTAAGAAGAAAGAAAGCAGAAGGCGTTCGTTCGCCGACCGGACCGCTCCGGGAATGGCGTCAAACCACGACAAGGCTCCCTCAACGTGAAAAGTTAGACACCCCTTGGGAACTGTCGGACGTCCACCGCCTTTTAGACGAAGGGAGATATTCTCAGGAGAAACCGATGTCAGAAATACCTAGCAATCCGGGACGGACCATCAGCGCGATGTTTGACTCAGAAAGCGACGCCCAGAGCGCCGCGGAAGAATTGATTGCCTCCGGCGTTCAGAGGCAATCCGTGACGATCACGCCTGGGCAGAGGGAAGACCTTCCGGCGCGAGATCACGCAGGCTTTATGGACGCTATTGCCAACTTCTTTTTCACTGACGAACAGCGCAACCTCTATGCCGAGGGTCTGAGGCGCGGCGGGTTCCTTGTGACGGCGCAAGTGAACGACCAGCTTCAACATGACGCCGCTCTGCGTATTCTGGCGGAAAGAGGAAGTATCGACGTCGATGAACGCGCCGAAACCTGGCGCTCATGACAGTGCGAGGTTCGGTCAAAGCCGTCGCGCACTCATCCCGTCTGGAAATGTGCAAACGCCCGCGCAATCGCGGGCTATTGCGTCCGCGGCTGAATTGCGCTCGTGACCGGTTCAACGGCTTCGTATGATCAATGTCAACGCGGGCTCGTTTCTGCCACCGAGATTTCGCCCAAAGGGTTGATCGCCACTAAGATCGCCATTGCGATCACAAGCAATGATACGCCGGCGAGCGGAGAGGTGACGCGCTCTTTGAGGTCCAATGCCCTGGCATGGCTCAATGAGTTAGGATTCTTACCTCTTCGGCCGCCGCAAGGAACTCCGCGCGCGCCTGCTCGGCGCCGACCCGGCCAGCGATTGCCCCGCGGCAAGCGCTGCGGGCCCTGACGAAATGTGCACCGCGCCTGTCAGGCCAAAGATCGGTCAGGCAGATCATCGCATCGAACGGCCCGGTGACGCCCCGATACCCCCAAACTCCGAAACCCACTTCGATTGGACTACTCCATTTCTCCGTCATGATGTTTCCTCCTTGGAAGGATCGCTCTGGGTGGCGACCGCTCTTCCGACTGTTGAGTAAAGAACCGAATCTCCGCAAATTCAATCGCATTCATGCTTTGTGCGGATGCGTACGAAGGAACAGCCATACCCGATCCGCCGACCGCAATGGATGGCGTCGGGGTGGCCCGGCGGAGGCGGCGAGATGCGTGGTCTTGTGTAGGTGCGGGAGCTGCCTGCTCGGCTGGAGCCGGACCCTGTTGCGCAAGCGCTACCGTTGCCATAGTCGCAAACGCCACCCCTGAAACGGATATCGTGGCCGCTCAAGAGGCTGCGCTGATCCGTGCGGCGAATTTTTCGCTTGGCCACTGAAAGCGAGGACCGGCCGGCGAGCTGTCGTTCGAGCAAAATAGCATTCATAAAGTGTTATCACATTGAGAGCATTCTACGTCTGCGTGCATTCGTCGACCTCGCGAGGGTAAACTATGCTCAATTCCTTTCGTATCATTCTTGACAATATGCCGCATGGCGTTGCTCTTTTGGATGCAAAACTGCGGATCGTATTGTTCAACGATCGACTTGGGGAATTGCTACAGGTCCCAAAGGTTGCGATTGGCTTCAACGTCAACGCGAAAGAGATAGCCTCGCAGATGCGGGTCGATGGTCAGTCGCCACAGCTATGGTTGGCGCACCTGCTTACCCGCTCAAACCCGCTGCATCAAGAGATCGCGGTTGGCGGGCGAATGGTCTCGCTGATCTCAGAGCCGCTGGATGGCGGCGGCTGGCTGATCACCTGCGGCGACATTTCAGCGCTTGCCAGCATGAAGAAAGATTTGGCAGATCAGATCGGCCGTTTCGATGCGGCGCTGAGCAATATGCCGCACGGACTGTGTATGTTCGACGCCGATAAGAATTTATTGCTTTGCAATGCCGCATATTCGCGGCTGTACGATCTGCCGGAGTTTTTGACGCTGCCGGGCACTCCTCTTACGAAGATTCTTGACTATCGTCAGATCGCCGGTAATGCTCCTGCCCGTCGGGACACCTATTTCGATGTCGTCGTCGAAGCCGCGCTGAAGGGTTCCGCTGCCAGCCAAAATATCTCCTTGGCGGATGGCAGAGTGATAAAGATCTCGCATCAGCCGATGGTCAACGGCGGCTATTTCGCCACGCATGAAGACGTGTCCGACGCCGTGTGCGCCGAAGCACAAATAAAATATATGGCTGGTCACGACCCGCTGACCGGATTGCCCAATCGAACGCTATTGCGCGAGAAACTGGATAGGGAACTCGCCCATCGTGGCGGTGGCAATCTCATCGCGCTCCTATGTTTGGATTTGGATCACTTCAAGGATGTGAACGATACACTGGGGCACGCCGTAGGTGACCTCCTGCTCAAGGAGGTGACGGAGAGACTGAAAAGCTGTTTGCGTGTGGCCGACAATATCGCACGATTGGGCGGCGACGAGTTCGTTGTATTTCAGGCAGGTGTTCAAACAAGACAACAAGCGTCATCGCTGGCGCAAAGACTTGTCGATGCGATTGGTGAAACGTTTAATATCGACGGTCAAGCCATTCATATTGGCGTGAGCATCGGCATTGCCATTGCTCCCGATGATGGTGATGCGTCGGATGTTTTGTTGAGACATGCGGATACCGCGCTGTATAGAGCAAAATCAAGCGGACGTAGCAGCTATTGCTTCTTTGAGCCCAGCATGGATGCCAATATCCAGGAGCGGCGCAAGCTTGAAGTCGATCTTCGCCAGGCACTCCTGATGCAGCAGTTCGAAATCTACTACCAGCCGCAGGTCGATACCTCCACCGAGCAGCTCATCGGCTTCGAAGCGCTTTTGCGTTGGAACCACCCCGAGCGGGGCCTGGTTTCGCCTGCGGATTTCATTCCGTTGGCTGAGGAGACTGGTTTGATCGTGCCGATCGGCGAATGGGTCCTACGCCAAGCATGCAAGGACGCCGCAGATTGGCCTTCGCAAATTAGAGTTGCCGTCAATCTTTCTCCGCTTCAGTTCAGAAGCCAGACGCTTGCACACACAGTCGTGTCGGCCCTTACCGAGTCCGGCCTGGCAGCCTTCCGGCTTGAACTCGAAATCACCGAATCCGTCCTTCTGATCGATAGCGAGGCAGCCTTGGCGACCCTGCATCACATCAGAAGTCTTGGCGTCCGGATCGCAATGGACGATTTCGGTATCGGCTATTCGTCGCTGAGTTATCTAAGGCTCTTCCCATTCGACAAGATCAAGATTGACCAGTCGTTCATTCGCGAGCTTGGGCATTCCAAGGATTGCGCCGCCATCGTCAAGGCTGTGGTCGACCTCGGGGCCAGCCTCGGGATCACGACGACCGCAGAAGGTGTCGAGACCAGCGAGCAGCTTCGCCGCGTCAGAGAGCAAGGTTGCGGTGAAATCCAGGGATATTTCTTCGGAAAGCCCCAACCCCTCAGTGAGATAAACGACGTCCTCTCCCGACTTTCGGCAGGTGCGGCTTTGAGGCTCACCCTCAGCCGGAAGACCGCCGGATGATGCGGGAGAGAACGGCAAAAAGTAGTCGCTGAGCACACGGGTGCGAATTGCACGCTGCTGGCGCCGGATCCCCCGCATCTCTCTGAATCCTCGCCTTCCGTTTTCGGCGTGACGCCAACCAGGAATTCACTCGGGTCTTTTCGGCGGCGGCCTGGGCAAGAGCGGGTGCAGCTAGTGCGAGGGCGAGGGACGCGATTGCAATGCGGTTCATGGCGTTCTCCTCGTTGCGAGCAAGGACAGCTATTCCTTCACTCCAGTGTCCGAACGCTAAGGGCCGCTAACAAGAAACACCGTCTTGGCCGGAACTTAGGACCTCCTGGAACCAGCGCCCAGACTGGGAGTTCCATATGAAAGAAGGAGGCCAACATCATGCCAGCCAAGTCGAAAGCTCAACAAAAAGCCGCAGGTGCAGCCCTTTCCGGAAAGCGCGGTGAGACGCCGAAAAGTGCACTCAAAGGCGCTTCCAAGCAGATGGTTGAATCGATGAGTGAGAAGCAACTCGAAGAGTTCATGGCCGCGAAGACCAAAGGCAAGCCGGAACATGTCCGGAAATAGTTTGATGGCATTTTTATTGCCACCTTGGGAGAACAAATCAGATGGACGAGCTGAGGAAACCGACTGAAGAGCAGAAGAAAGCCTATGACGCGGGTGCCCGGGCGTTTCGGGCCGAAAGTGACAAGGCAAAGAACCCGCATGCAGAGGGAAGCGACGTCGCCAAATATTGGGAATGCGGATTTCTGGACGCGCAGAAGGCGCTTTGCCACAGGCGATGAGCTGGAACTTTGCGTCAGCCTGAACGGAAGGATGCATCCAGATCGTCGTGGCTATCTGATGCAGTTCACCTCTATCAGGGACAGTCCGATATGAAATGAAGCAGGGACCTCTGTTAAGCAAGCAGGAATTTTGTCAGCGTTTTGTTGATCGGATGGTCCGCGCGTCTCCCTCAGGGGGACCCAGTGGCGGCCCTATTAGGGCGTACGCCGAGGCGGTCGCACCGGTACATTGGGCTAAGGCGCATCCCGATGGATGACAGGACTTATTGGCAGAACGAGACGTGATCGCCAGGCGGCAAAGCTTCTCGGTTTCGAACGACCGGATGGCATCAATGGACGCCGCTGAGCACGCCGATGCGAATTGCACGCGGACAGCACCGGATCCCCTGCATCCCCGCCGTTAAAATGCCCTACCGGTTTTGCGGTCATTCTCGATGCGAGTAACACAGCCGGCAACTTTGGCCATCAGGATATCAAAGTCGATCGGCTTTGTCAGATAGTCGGACGCGCCGGCCCTGAGCCCTGCGATCAGATTTTGTTTGTCAGCGAGGGCTGTCAGGAAGATGAACGGAATGTTGGAGAGTTCAGGATAGTTGACCTGGATCTCCGCGATCAGCTCGTGACCGTCCATCACCGGCATGGTGATATCGCATATGACGATGTCGGGCCACTTTGCCAACATCATTTCCAGGCCGTCCCGGCCATTGGATGCTTCAATTGTCCCGAAGCCTGCATCCGTGAATTCCTCAACGATCAATTTGCGGATATCGGCTTCGTCATCAATGCAAAGAACAGTTATCATCTCATCACCATCTCGTTTAGGCAGCGTGGGTTCAGGCCGGCAACGGGGCCGTCCCGGTTCCCGGTTTCATGGGGAGGGTCACCGTGAATGTCGAGCCAAGTCCCCTTTCACTTGCCACCTCAATGGATCCGTGATGCAATTCGACAATCTGCTTGACCAGATTGAGGCCAATTCCAGTGCCGGCAATTCCGGTGGACGTCCGGGCCCTGAAATAGCGTTGGAACATCCGTGGCAGGTCCTCGCTATCGATGCCGATGCCATTGTCCCTGATCGCTATCCTGACGTTTCCGAACTCTTCCCAGCCCGAGACGTGAATGTCTGGTGCCGACGGCGCATACTTGACCGCGTTCGACAGCAGGTTGGTGAAGACCTGCTCAAGTGTCTGACGGTCGGCGTCGATGAAATCAGGCAAGCGATCGAGATCCAGTAGAAACCGATGCGTCTTTGCTATCATCGATTGTCGCTCACAACACCCATTGATCAGGTCCCTTAGTGGGCAAGCTTCGTAGCGGATATCGACAATACCGTTGTCCAAGCGTCCGGCTGACAGAATGCTGTCCATGAGGTCGATTATTCGCGAAACCGAGGTTCGGATCTGATCGATCTTTTCCTCCAGAAATTCGGGCTCCATATTGCCTTTGCGACGCAGCAGCCGCCGGGCCGCGGCGTCGATGATTGTCAGCGGGGTGCGGAATTCGTGGGACGCCATCGTCACAAACTGCCGCTGCAGTTCATTGATGTTCCTCTCCTGATCCAGCAAGCGCTCCAGTTCCTGCGCCTGCCGCTCGATTTCTTCGGTTCGCAATTTGACGGTTACTTCGAGCGTGTCGCGATGCTGAAGCAGTTCCTCCGAGATCCGAACGGTTTTGGTGACGTTCTCGTGGGTCGCGACATACCCTCCCTCTCCCATGGGATTATGGGAGATTTTGATGACGCGCCCATCTGTTAAGGAAATGTTTTGACTAGCAGCTGAACCGGTTGCAACTGCCTCGATCACGACGTCAAAATATGTCGCCTTGTTGACGGGTCCATTTCCCGCCGCACCGCGATACTCCAGAATGTCGTCGAGCGGAGTCCCTGGCTGTGTCAGCCTCGCCGGCAAGTCGTACATTCGGGCATAGGAAGCGTTGCATAGGATCAGCTTTTTTGCCGCGTCAAACATGCACAGGCCGTGTGGCATGTTATTCAGCGCCGCATCGAAGCGGCGATTTTGCTCGGCCAGATTGCCTTCAATGCGGGCAAGTCGCGAGACGTCGTCACAGGTCAGGACCCAGCCTCCGCTCTTTGATTGAACGCAAGCGAGCGAGACGGTCCGGCCATCGGAAAGCGTGAGCTGAGACGGGCGACCTTCTGCCGACAACAGCTGCGTCAACCATCCGACAGGCCCATTGCCTGTTGCGGAACGTGCCGGATTGCCGTCGATGCCGCCAAGCAAGGCGTCTGCTCGCATTCCCTTGTAGATGGCACGCTCGTGCCGCTCCAGGATCTCCAGCGCGCGCGTGTTGAAAAACGAGACGACGAGATTGGCGTCGAGGAGGACGACGCCCTGCTGCAGGTTCTCCAGGATGTCATCGAGGGGTTGCATCGTCTCGCCTTGCGCCGATTCTGAAAAATACACGTATGTGTAGCATCAAATATAAACAATAATGTTTTGCTAATTTTCGACTAATGGTCGTGAATAGTCTGGCCGGCCTTGCTTTAGAATTGTGGCAAGGAGCGCATACGGTTTTGAGAGTGGCTGTCACGCATAGTTTACAGTGCCCGCCCCATATCCACCCTAATTCTGAACGCCGTCGCGGCTCGGCTGCGCGGGCGTGCTTTTGATCCCTTGCTGGTTGTTCTCGCTCTTGTCCGTCGGTGCCGATTGTGTCGGCTGGCCGGCCGGAGCGCTGTTGTCGATTTTGCTTGGTTGTGCGGTCGAGCCCGTTGCGGCGCCCGGCGCCGGAGCGTCCGTTTGGGATTTGTCAGGGTTGATATGCTGACCCCACATTTCGACCCCCACCCAACCGATCGCTGCCAGAACAAGAGCAGCAATCAGCACCACGAAAACACGCATTCCGCGTCCGCCCTGCCGCGCTTCGGCGGGCGAAAGAGATGTTTTGGCTTTGATCGTCGTCATGGCTTCCACCCTATCGGGTTGTTGGTCTTTCGATCAAACCCGCGCCGCCACCTATAGTTCCAGGGTTGGAGCCAATCCGATCAAACTGCGTCCAACATTGGCGTAGGGACGTCATTGCTCAAGGTTGTCGCGCGGCGGGAACTTATTCAGCTGCGTGATTTCGCCTCGCAATGGCCTTGCCGAGGTTGCCCAAAGTTCCATCCAGCGCGTCGATGCGTGTCTGCCGGCCGTCAAACAATCGGCGAGTTGGAGAAGCTGGGCTTCTTCGAATACGGCTTGTCGGCGTAATTTGATGATAAACGCAGCGGCGAGCGAGCGGGTCTTGGCTTTCATCCTACTTGCTCGCTCTATAGCGAATAGCGTCTTCCAACCAGAAACGATGGCGTAGAAGAGATCGGCGTCCATCCATTCTTCGCTAATCGTGCCAGATAAATCGTCAGGCGATTCTGTATTCAAGAAGGCAACAATGCGCACGCGGCTTCCGACGTCGAACTGCAAGATGTGGCTTCCGGCATCAAAAGCCTCGTCCCCATCCGGAGCCCAGATCGACCCGCTCGATTGTAAAGCATCGGTGAACCGATGCTGCGAAAGCCCGAAGTAATCCGTTCGCGGATTATCACGATAGATCGCATCGAGGTAGGCTGCAGCCACGTCGGCGGCAGCAACATCAGTCAGCGTTGGAAGCAGATGCGTTCCCCGCCGCTGCAACCTATGTTCCACTTCATTGAAAGAGCATCCAAGCATGGATGCGCCAGGCTCTCTGACTCCGAACGCTCGTCCACTAACGTGGATGACAAAAGAACTCAATGCCAATTGGGAAAGGCTTTCCACCGCATCGGTAATCTTGCTTTCGATTGCGAAAATGCAGCAATCGCCCACTGTCATCCGTTATCCTCGTTGTCTCAGGCATCACAACAGGGCGATCAAGCCTGCTCATCGCAGACTTTGTCAACAGGACCTAGAGGTTCGAACCTAGTCATCCACCGCCGGTAATATCGAAAGGGAATAGGAAACTGATGGGTTCCAAGATAGCGAGTCAAGCGTCGGCGAGGCCGAATGCGAGACCTGCCGACGAAATAGCTCGTTAGTCGATCTTTCTGCGGTGGAGCAATGTCATCAGTGCGAGAACGCAGCCAACTGCCCCGACCGATGCGAAGATGTAGAAGTTCCATTGCGGAGCCAGGCCTGCACCCAAAACCGAACCGCCGATGGCCGGTCCTATCATGCCTCCAATACGGCCGATTCCGAGCGAGAAGCCAAGACCTGTTCCTCGGATTTCGACCGGATAGACGTTTCCAACGAGAACGTTGGCGAGGATCTGCGTGCCGATCGTTCCCGTACCTGCAAGTGCTACGAGACCATAGACCTGGGGCCCCTGATCCACCTGCGTCAGCAACCAGATCGAGCAGGCTCCGAGAAGAAACATACCTGCCACGACTATTTTGACATTTCCACGGTCAGCAATCCTTGCTCCGATCAGGAGGCCGACTGCGGCTCCGACATTGAGCGTTACGGAGAAGAGGAGAGCAGAACCTAGCTCATAGCCCATCTTGTTCATGATGGTCGGAAGCCAGTTGACCATGCCGAATGTGAGCAGAAGCGAACAGAAATGGATGCCCCATGCGTTCAGCGTCGGCAGTAGGCGACCTTCGGAAAACAGCGACCGGATGCCGACCTGACGGCGCGCAGCAGGCCTGGCTACGGGATCGGGCAGCCCGTACTGGTTTGCGATCTGATAGGCTTCGGTCTGGCGGTTCTTCGTTACCAGCCATTCGGGGGATTCGGGTATGAGGCGGATGAAGAAGGGCAGAAGCAGGATCGGTGCGCCGCCGATAATCATCAGTGGGCGCCATCCGTATTTCTGCACCAGCAGCATTCCGAGGATCCCCGAGACGATGCCGCCGGCCAGATAACCCAGAAGAGCAATCGAATAAGCTATTGCCTTCCGCTTCGGCGGAGAAAACTCGATGATTAAAGCGGTTACCGTGGGGAAAAGAGCTCCAAGGCCAAGACCGGCAAGAAAGCGTGTTCCCTCGAAAATGAGAAAGCTCGGCGCAAGACCGCTACCGATCATCATGACGGAGAAGCTCAGTAGACTGCCGATGATGACCTTTCGACGACCTATCCTGTCAGCGAGTGTTCCGGCGACGAGAGCGCCCAGCAGCATACCGAAGAGGGTGATGGAGGCAGCGCGTCCGACCAAGCCCGGTGTCAGGCTCCAGCTGGCTTCACCGAGTAACGCTGGCGCGACCGCGCCGTAAACGATCAGGTCATAGCCGTCGAATAGGATCAGCAGACCGCAAAGGGCGATGATGATATTCGGGCTGCGAACGTGTTCCTTGATAATAGCGAGATCTTGTATGGCCAATTTTCCCTCCCCATACATTTGAGTACAGGAAGTACGCTCCTGCCAGCGGCAGGTCGTCGTCGATCCTTGTACAAATCCTCCTGGATCGTTGCCGGCGTGGTTCCTCCCAGCGCCAGACTCACCCGTGAGCGGGCGATGTCAAGACAACGATGACACGCTATTAAATACTTGCGAATAAAATATTTGCAACTGCAAACTTTTCAGCTCGTAACTTTTCCCTTTCCGGATATTGCCGGCAGGTTGCTGTGCATGCGGCGCAGCGCTTTCTTCAGGACTGCGATCTCTTCGTCCGACATGTCCTGAACCGCGGTGCGTTCAAGCTCCACGGCAAGCGGCATAAGCCTTTCCGTCAGCGCCTCGCCCTGCGGGGTCAGCCTTACGATGACGATACGGCCATTATCTTCCGGACGTGTTCGCGACACCAGTTTGCGCTTGGCCAGTGTGCCGACGAGCCGCGAAAGCGTCGAAATCTCGACAGAGACGACGTCGGCGAGGTCCCCCAAGGTGCTCTCCCGGCGCTCCTTGAGCATGGCCAGGACACGGTACATCGCCACGCTGAGATTGTTTTCGGCGATTCTCTGCGCAAATACCTCGGCTATCCGCACGCCGGCGCGATTGAGAAGATAGGGTACGGAATCGGTAAGTTTGTACATGTCTCTGTCTGCTGGCGGGATTCGGCTTGCTGAGGGCTCTCTCCGACATGCACCTAAATCACCGGGATGACAACATGATTGGCTTTCAGCCGCCGAGAACGGCTGGGTTGATCAAGCATTTCCCGCCTGATTTTTAAATTTGCATTGACAATAGTTGCAAATGCAATAATTTGGACGCCAAGGAGACACGGGAGGAAGTCATGTCTGCCACTGCTGCCCTCGGCATAGCGCCGGCCCCCGCACCGATCAGCGATGCGTTTCGATCGACTATGCGCCGTTTCCCGGCGACGGTGACGGTCATTTCAGCTTGTCGCAACGGTGCGGATCACGGAATGACGGCAACTGCCGTCACATCGCTTTCGATGGATCCGCCATCTCTCATCATCTGCCTGAACAATCGCACCTACCTGCACGACATGCTGCTTGAGGTGCCGGAATTCGCCGTCAGCGTTCTGACCGACAGGCAGGCAGCCGTGTCGGAAGGCTTCAGCGGCAAGATTGCGCCTGAGCGTCGGTTTGATGCTGCCGATTGGGTTCGCCACGAGCGCGGCATGATGGTGCTGGGCTCCGCTCATGCCTCGGTTGTCTGCCGCCGTATGGGCGCAGTTCCCTATGGAACGCACACGATCTTCATCGGGCAGGTGGTGGATACACGCCATTCCGCCGACACGACCGCGCTGATGTACGAGAACTCGAAATATTGCGCGCCACAGCACGCGCTTCCTGCATCCAAGAACTGAAGGTAGTTCCATGAACAATACAGCTGCCCTGTTTCCCGCCTCGGCGCGGGTTGAGAACGCATGTCTTGCAGATCGTATCGCTCCGGCGCTAGACGAGATCCGTGCCGGTGCGCGCGATACGGAAAAATCCGGCCGCGTGCCGGCCCGCAATATCGATCTGCTGCGCTCCGCTGGCTATTTCGATATCGTCAAGCCTGCCCGTTTCGGTGGCGACGAAGGATCGTTTGTCGAGCTGGTCGATGCCAATATCCAACTGTCGTCGGCGTGTGCCTCCACCGGCTGGGTTGCCGGCCTCCTTTCCGCGCATCAATGGCTCCTCGCCATGTTCGATGAAAGAGTTCAGCAGGAAGTGTGGGGCAGCAATCCGGATGCGCTGCTCTGCGGTTCCTATGCGCCGGTCCGCATGGCGGAACGCGTCGACGGTGGCTTCCGGTTATCCGGCGATTGGGCCTTTGCGAGCGGATGCGAAAATGTCCAGTGGGCGCTCTGTGCTGCGATCATTCCGCCAAACGGCGAGGGGGCGCGTCCTGTGCCGGCGTTCCTTCTGGTTCCCGCCAGCGATTATGCCATTGCCGAGACCTGGGACGTGGTCGGTCTCGCGGGCACCGGCTCAAAAAGCCTGGTCCTCAAGGATGTCTTCGTTCCGGAATACCGCATGCTGAGCTTTCCGGATGCGACCTCCGGCAGAACGCCGGGCGGACGTGGCTACAAGGGTATCGGCCTTTTCAACATTCCGTTGCTCATGGGGGTTCCGTTCTGCCTCGGCAGCGCAGCCGTCGGTGCGGCTAAGGGCGCATTGGAGAGCTATATCGACCACATGGGAGGCCGTGTGACACGTGGTGCAGTGGCCGGTGGCAACAACAAGATCGCGGAATTTCCGACGATCCAGCTTCGCGTGGCGGAAGCCTCGGCATCCGTTGATGCCGCCCGCGAAATCATTCTGCGCGATATTGCCCGGGCGCAGCAACTGGCCCAGGCCCGCGAGGACGGCACCGGCGAGATCACCGAAGAAGATCGGATTCTCGCCCGTCGTAGCCAGTCCTTTGCGGTCAGCCTGGCCCTTCGGGCCGTGGAAGCACTCAATGCATCGACAGGCGGCCTCGGCCTCCAGATGTCCAACCCCGTCCAGCGGGCATGGCGCGATGCAAATGCAGTCGGGCGCCATATTTCCATGAACTGGGATGCCGTGGGCACAATGGTCGGTCAGCAGCTGCTCGGTCTTCCGCCCAAGGGACAATTCTGATCCGCATCCCCATTTTTTCGATTTAAGACAGGAAAGAGAGCATATCGTGCAAGGCAAGATCGCGCTTGAAGAACATTTCGCCATTCCCGAGACGCTGCAGGATTCGGCTGGATTCGTGCCGGGCGATTACTGGACGGAACTGTCCGCTCGTCTTCTGGATATCCAGGACAAGCGTCTGCGGCTGATGGATGCCCACGGCATTGAGAAAATGATCCTGTCGCTGAATGCTCCGGCCGTGCAGGCGATCCCAGATAAGGCAAAGGCCCTGGAGATTTCCCGACGCGCCAACGACTTTCTGGCGGAGCAATGCGTCAAGAACCCGAACCGTTTCCTGGGATTTGCAGCTTTGCCCCTGCAGGATCCGCAGGCGGCTGCGCAGGAATTGCAGCGCTGCGTGACAACGATGGGTTTCGTCGGCGCACTGGTCAATGGTTTTTCGCAGGAAGGCGACGGAACGACACCGCTCTACTACGACCTGCCGCAATATCGTCCGTTCTGGGCCGAAGTCGAAAAACTCAACGTTCCCTTCTACCTGCATCCGCGCAACCCGCTGCCGCAGGATAGCCGGATCTATGCTGGCCATTCCTGGCTGATGGGTCCGACATGGGCGTTCGCACAGGAGACTGCCGTTCATGCGCTACGCTTGATGGGATCCGGCCTGTTTGACGAACATCCGGCTTTGCGGATCATCGTTGGTCACATGGGCGAGGGGCTGCCATACATGATGTGGCGCATCGACAACCGGAATGCGTGGGTCAAGGTGGAAAAGAACTATCCCGCCAAACGCCCGATTGCCGATTATTTCAACGAGAATTTCTACATCACGACTTCGGGGAACTTCCGCACGCAATCGCTTATCGATGCTATGCTGGAAATCGGCGCGGACCGAATTCTGTTCTCGACAGACTGGCCATTCGAGAACGTCGACCATGCTGCAAACTGGTTCGACAGTACGACCATCTCCGAAGCCGATCGTCTGAAGATCGGTCGCACCAACGCGGTGTCACTATTCAACCTCGATCGATAGCATGGTTACACCTTTCAGATACACTTCCAGCGCGGTCCAGGTCTTCTTCGGGAGCGGCTCGTTGAACCGTCTCGCCGAGGCGATTGCAGGGCAGGGCGGCAAGCGCGCCCTGATCCTTTCGACCCCGCACCAGAAAGCGGAGGCGGAACGGATCGCTGCTTCCCTCGGCCCGCTTGCGGCGGGACTATTCCACGATGCGACGACGCATACGCCGGTCGATGTGACCGAGCGCGCGATGGCGGCATACAACGCAGCCGCCGCCGATTGCGTGGTCGCAATCGGCGGCGGATCTACGATCGGTCTCGGCAAGGCGATCGCCCATCGCAACGACGCGCCACAAATTGTGGTGGCGACGACCTATGCGGGGTCGGAGGTTACACCAATCCTCGGCCAGACAGAAAATGGGCAGAAGACGACAGTCCGCGGGCCTGGCATCCTGCCCGAAGTGGTGATCTACGACCCTGAATTGACATTGGGATTGCCGGTCAACATCAGCGTGAGCAGCGGCCTCAATGCAATGGCGCACGCGGTCGAAGGTCTCTATGCCCAGGATCGCAATCCCATTTCGTCAATGATGGCGGTCGGGGGCCTGCGCGCGCTGAAGCAGGCTTTACCTCAAATTGTCAATTCACCGAGAGACATCGAATCGCGAAGCGAAGCGCTTTACGGTTCCTGGCTGTGCGGCACGGTGCTTGGAGCAGTTGGCATGGCCCTGCATCACAAGCTTTGCCATACGCTGGGCGGTAGCTTCGATCTGCCGCACGCGGAAACCCATGCGGTCATTCTTCCCCATTCTGCCGCCTACAACGCCCAGGCCGCACCGGATGCGTTAAAGCCGGCTGCCGATCTTTTCGGCGGCTCGCTGGGCGGCGGTCTTTATGATTTTGCCGCTTCTATCGACGCCCCCTTGGCGTTGCGCGATCTGGGTATGAAGGCAGCCGATCTAGACCGTGCGGCGGAACTCGCCGACCAGAACCCTTACTGGAACCCGCGCCCCATCGAACGGGAAGCGATCCGGGCCTTGTTGCAGAGCGCCTGGGAGGGCGCGCGGCCGGGTTAACGCCTTAGGAGGATGGCTAAGTGCCTGAATATTTCAGCGAAGAGAGATCCACACAAGCCGTTAACTCGCGGATGGGACAGGACATTAATCCGCGTCTGGCCGAAATCATGGCGTCGCTTGTCAGGCACCTACATGCCTTTGCCAAGGATATCTGCCTGACCCAGGAGGAATGGGAGCTGGCCATCGGCTTCCTGACCCGAACCGGCCATCTTTGCCATAACGAGCGACAGGAGTTCATCCTGCTCAGCGATACGCTTGGGTTCTCGATGCTGGTGGATGCAATCAACAACCGGCGTCCGCCAGGCGCCACGGAAAATACCGTGTTCGGACCGTTCCATGTCGAAGGTGCGCCCGTGCGGCAGATGGGTGAAAACATCTCGCTCGACGGCAAGGGTGAGAGCTGTCTCTTCATCGGGCGCGTGCTGGATCTTAACGGCAATCCAATCGAGGGAGTCCGGATCGATGTATGGTCGGATAATTCCGATGGGTTCTACGACGTCCAGCAGCCGGATATCCAGCCGAAGTGGAACAACCGGGGCATTTTCGTCACCGGTGCGGATGGCACCTATAGTTTCGTCGGCATAAAGCCGGTTTCCTATCCGATCCCGGATGACGGCCCAGTCGGCCAGATGTTGACGTCCCTCGGCCGCCATCCCTACCGTCCTGCCCATACCCATTACCTGATCACGGCTTCAGGTTATCAGAAGCTCGTAACCCACACTTTTGTCGGCGACGATCCCTATCTGGAATCCGATACGGTGTTTGGCGTGAAAAGCAGCTTGGTCGCGCCTTTCAAGCGTGTCGATCGTGCGACGGTCTGGCGTTCCGATTTCGATTTCGTGCTGACGCCAGTGGAGAACGGACAATGATCGTTGCCCGCTATGCGAGATCCGATCCCGGCAAAGCTGCCGAGCGTTCCCTATTGATCGAGGAACACAAGGCTTATCTGCGTGGCGCGGCGATCCGAATCTTGCTTTCCGGACCTTCTGCACCGCCGGCGGACGGAAAGGGTTCGACCGCCGTAGTGATCGCAGAAGTCGAAACACTCGCCGAGTTCGAGGCGTTCAGCGCAGGAGATCCCTTCGTCCGCTCGGGTGTTTATGACAGCATCGATGTATTTGAATGGCGGCCCAGTTTTGGGGCCCTTCTTGACGCTTCGACTAACTAGGCCGTGATCAACTTTAACGCTGCGGCTTCGGCGCAGCCAGTCCGTCGTTCGCGACATAAGCGGTAGATTTACAGATTACCATGCAGAGCCAAGAACCCAAGGACAGCGAGAGAACCGGCCGTTGAGTTCACCACGGGTAAGGAGCCGCCACGCAAACAGGTTAAAAGCGTCGAAGGCCCTTGAGAAGGAAATAGTCCGCGGTGGTTGGCAATCCGTGCCCGCCGCGGATGGCTCTTATGACTTACAGGATTTCGAGATTGTCAGCGGTCCATTTGCCGGTTTTGCGGCTTTGGCTGAGTTCATATTGGATCTTCTGTCCGTCCTGCAGGTCTTGCAGGCCAGCGCGTTCAAGGGCAGAGATGTGAACAAATACATCCGGTGATCCGTCGTCTGGTTTGATGAAGCCATAACCTTTTTCGCCATTGAACCACTTCACGATACCTGTTGGCACGCCCGACGTCTCCCCAGTAAGATTCGGTGAGAAAATGGACGAGACGAGCGCGATTGACAAGACAGATGTCGTCGGCCGCTATTGTTGCTCGATCGTGTAATTGTTTTAGGCAATATTGACGCTTCACTGAAATTGTCAGCTGAAACTCGTCCCGAATTTATCGGCTAAAACTAACCGGATATGACATTTTTCGATTTGAAATCATGAGGTAAAGGGGGCAAAGATCCCAAGGGAATGGCACCGGAGCTCTAACTAACGAGGCATCACGCGGTACACGCAAGCAGTTCCCTCGACGCCCCGGAGAGGAGCCTCAAACGCTACAAGATTGTGGCCGGCGAGGAGATGGCTGACGCCCGGCGCCGAAAACAGCGCTTCGGAAATGCAAATTTCCCCTGCGTCAGCCAGCGATTGTACGCGCGCGGCAACATTTACCGTCTGGCCGAAATAATCCAGGTTTTCGTTCAAGCTCACGACGATCGAGGGGCCGCAATGGGCTCCGATCTTCAGAATGAGGCTGGGTTCGCCATGGGCGGCATTGTAGCGCGCGATTACCCCGAGGATGTGCAGCGCGGCCGAGACGGCATCCGCCGGGCGCGAGAAAGCGGCCATCACAGCGTCGCCGATCGTCTTGACGATCGCGCCAGAATGCTCCTGCACTGTCGCGCCGAGCAATGCGAAATGCTCGCGAACCAGCGCTTAGGCATTGAGATTGCCAAGCCGCCCATACATGGCAGTCGACCCCTTGAGGTCCGTGAACAGCAGGGTCACCTGACGGATACCCAGACCTTCCTTCTCGTCGACGTTTTCTGAGCGAAACAGGCGCCGAAAAGTCTGTCGGGCAAGCAGCATGCCGCCCGACACGTAAGGATCGAAGTCGAGAGCCGGCTTGATTGTCTGCGCCAGGATTTCAGGTGGCCAATTGATCAGCAGCAACGAGCCGCGCACGGCACCAGAGTTCTGCACGTCGATGATAACAGGGCCGGGCGGCACCGCCGGCAGCGAAGCGTAAAACCGCTGCCCGTCATATCCGATCCGCAGGTGCGTTGGCACTGCCACCGGCTCGCCTGCGACCGGCAACGCGAAACCCGCCTGGGTCTGGACATTGACCCCCGCCAGGGCGCCGGGACCGAGCTCGGCCGTTAACGTTGTGATCGAGCCCTGCGGCAGGAAGGAGAGGCCGCGAACCAGTCCCTGCAGGACGTCGAGGAAGCGGACGTGTTGGCCGGGTAACCGCGCGTCGCTCAGGAAGCGCGCCTTCCAGTGAAAATCCTCGACCGAGAGCGAGCCGAGATCATGAAACGGCAGCCGGCGGAGGTGTGGCGACACTGTGAAGGTGACCTCGATGAAGTCATCGAGGTTGGTTTCGCCGCTGACATCGCAAAGGCCGCAGACATAGTGGGTCTTCAACGTTCGCAAGGCACCGAAACTGTCGAGCACCATGCCGGATTGGGGGCACACCACGTCCCAGCTCATCTCGAACAATCCGCTTCGGGTCGCATGAAGAAACAGATCGATGCTTTCCGCCTCCGCGATGGCGCTGTCGCGAGCGAATGCCAGGGGATTGACGCGATAGAGGGACAAGTCGCCGCCGCTGCGGATCAGTGTTTCAAATTTGGAGATAACCCGCGGACTCCAGGACCGGGTCTGCTCGAGCTCGGTGATCTTGCTTTCAAGGAGCCGTTCCTGAACGTCAGTCATGTGGCACCTGCGCTTCAGCTATCGATCAGGTTTGGCCATTCCTTGGGACCTTTCTTAGCTATTCGAGACTATAGGGGGAGCATGAGGATTCGTGGGGCAGTTATGCGGCGAGAGCCGTTTCGTCTGGTTCGTGATTGTCGTTAGCCATCCCGGGATACCATTGCTGGAAGGTCGAGCGCAGGGAGCCGTCGAGGGTCTGCGTCCTGGTTTGAAGCAGAAGATGCGCACCGATCCTGCTCCACTGCATTTGCTGTTTTTTCGCGAACCGCTTGCTGATGACGGCATTGACGGTTGCCTCGACGAAGGCCGAGGAAATCCGCTCCCCGGACCGGTAACGTTCGCCGTAGTTGATCAGGCTTGCGCGGTTGGAAGCGATGTAGGATCGGAACTCGCCGATGG
>NZ_JBFRFF010000052.1:0-35636 GCF_052114685.1 Rhizobium sp. 2YAF20
CCCCGTGTCGTGCGTCTTGGCGCAGCCCATCCGGCAAGCGCTACCGGCGCCAGCCACAGTGTTAGACTGCCGCGACGGTGAAGGCCTGCTTCATACTCCCGCCAGTTCGTCACCTTGAACTTCATCTTGCTGATGCGATGACGGCGGGCGGCGTTATGCTTATGCGGCATGGTGTGCGGATCAATCACGCCGGTTGCGATCGCAGACCCATAGGCGGAAATCGTTGAAATTCGATCCCTGCACCAATGCTAGTGATCGACGCTATCCCATAAATCATGGTTGCACCTCCAATATCTGTATTTATTGAGCTCTTGGAAAAGAGGCGGCGCTTCATGAGAAACTCTGCGATGATACTCGCCAAGCGAAGTCGAAATCTTTCTCAATGGCCGGGCCAAAGCCACCCTTCACGAGCGAACATGCGCGACGCGCCGGTGCTACGGCACTTGCACAACGCCGCCGTTGCCCCTCACATCCGAGCGCCGCAATTTCGGGTGCCCGAACAATTCAATGAACCCGTTTCCGGAAATTGAGACGTCCGCATCGACTTGGGCCGTGACCTGCACTTTGCCATTACCGTGAATCTCGATTTGCGCTGATTGGGCGGTCAGGCTTTTCAGCTCAGCGTCGCCCGAGCCAGAGATGTTCAATCCGACCGTCTCGGCGGTACCAGATGCAACGACGCTCCCGCTTCCTCGAATGTTCAGTTGTAGTTCGCGCTGGTCGATTTGCGCCATTGAAAGATCGACATTGCCGCGCAGCTTCCAATGTGTGATCGCCGGCCCGGTCAAGGAAACCACCAGTCGGGGCGTCGACCAGCCCGGATCACAATCCAAACCCAGCCTGCCGCCTTCCATCCGCACATGGTCGAGAAGAGTGGGATCGCCGCTGACGATTGCCTCTGCCATGTTCCCCGGCTGGTAGCGGACCGAAGCCGGCAGATCGATCGCCAGACTGTCGCTGGTGATGAAGGGGAGCGTAATCTGCTGCCTGGTGGATGCGGTGGATGCGCAGGTGGACGGCATCGCACCCCACAATTGCCTTGCGTCACCCCAATCTCGCCCAGAAAGACCGACTCCCAGCGCCAGAAAGACGACTGCACCGATCAATCCCACTGTCGCGACGGATGCCAATTTTCCAGTCATTTTCCGTTTCCTTCAATGTGACATCATGCATCGCTCAACCGCGGTCCTGATCCAGTTGAGCCAGGCGGAAATGCAGCCGGGCATAGTGGCCGAGCATTCGTATGCCCGCGCCCAAACCCATTAACAGCAAAGCGCCGCCACCCAGGAGGCAACTCACAAGTCCGGCGCCGATGAGCAAGCGCGCCAATATTCCGGTCATTGGTCCGCCAAAGTGGAACAGCAATGTCATGAGGATGATCTTCGCACCGACCGCGCCGATGGCCGCCAGCGCGATCGCCAGGCCGAGCGCAATGAAAATCACCACGATGAGCAGCGGCAGCAAGAAAACGATGTCGACGATCGCAAGGCCGGCGAGTGCCATCGCGGCCGCCAGCAGATTTGACACGCTCCAATGGGCCTCGAAACGCCGCAGCCCTAACTCGGCTCGCAGTTCCCTGGCAATCCTGGCCGGGTCGCCCAAAGCAGCCGCAACGTCCTGCTCGCTGCGGCCGGAGGCATCGGATTCGGCGAAATGGGCGGCGTAGTCGGCGACGATATCCTCGATCTCTTGAGGCGGCAGACCGGCGAGTCCCAGTCTCAGCGTGCGCAAGAAGGCGTCCCTGGTCATGGCAAATCCTCAAGAAGTTTATCGACGGCGCCCGCAAAGAAGAGCCAGTCGCGGCGATGAGCTTCGAAAATCGTCCCACCGAGCGGCGTGAGCCGGTAATATTTGCGGGGCGGTCCGTTGCTCGACTCGACGATGCGGGTGGCGACTAGACCGTCATTCTGCATCCGGCGCATCAGAGGATAGATCGTGCCTTCCCCCATGCCGACGGCGGCAACGAGGGTGCTGGCGATTTCATAGCCATAGCTCTCGCCCCGCGACAATACGGCCAGGACGCATAGATCAAGCGCGCCTTTTCGCAATTGAACTTGGATCGAGTCAGTCATGGCAGGCCTCGGGTTTACACTACGCATATAACAAGCTATCTGCTTATACAAGATAGTGGATCGGCTTTCTGAGACGGCCCCTGCGCAATGCTGATGCAATCGTGGTCGTTCATGGCCAGCTCACATTGCGATGGGGGCCAGACCGACCTGACAGGTGCGTATTTCTCGTTAAACGGAGCGACTACAATGATCCGCCTGAGTTTCATCCTTGCCGCCCTCCTCTGCCTTACGGCCTCACTGGCGCATGCCGCCGGTTTCCAACTCATCGACGTTCCGGCCGATGGGCCACACCCGGCGTTGAAGGGAGGGATCTGGTATCCGTGTGCACAGCCAACAAGCGAAGTGAAGCTTGGCCCTTTCGTTACATCCGTCGCCAAGGATTGCCCGATCACGGGCGAGAAGCTGCCGCTTGTCGTCATCTCGCATGGCAGGGTCGGCACCTTTCTCGGTCATCTTGATATCGCCGAGATCTTGGCCGATGCCGGCTTCGTCGTGGTCGCCATCAACCATCCCGGTGACAATGCGGTGGACAAGAGCCGTACTGACGACTTCTCGGTCTTTATCGAGCGGCCGGCCGACGTCAGGCGAGCAATCGATTTCATGCTTGGCCCGTGGCCGGACGCAGGAAAGATCGACAATGGGCGCATTGGCATGTTTGGCTTCTCGCGAGGCGGATATACCGGGCTCGTCGCAATTGGTGCCAACCCGTATTTTGGCAAGCGCCTGAGGTTATGCGATGGCAAGGACAGCGCACTGTGTGGTCAAGTTCACAAGGGAGAGCTCCCGGAACTCGCCCATGATCCTCGCATCAAAGCTGCCGTGATCGCCGACCCGCTCAGCGTTTTCTTCACGGAGGACAGCTTCAAGAATGTAAAGGTACCCGTGCAGCTATGGGGCTCCGAGCGCGGTGGCGATGGCGTAACGCAGGAAAGCGTTGCCGGCATAGCCAACGAGCTGCCAATGAAGCCCGAATTTCATGCCGTGCCCAATTCCCAACATTTCGACTTTCTGCCTCCCTGCCCGGCCGAACTGGCCAAGTCTGCGCCTGCAATCTGCGCCGACGAACCCGGTTTCGATCGCGCCGAATTCCACAAGGAATTCGATGCTGAAGTGCTCGCTTTCTTCCGCAAGAATTTGGTGGACGTGCAGCAACCCTAGTTGGAGCGCGTGGCTGTCCTGCACCATTTGGCTCCCAAGCCCTTTACTCATTTGCGTGATCGGCTGCGCTCGGGGGATGTCTGGGTCGAGGGCAGCCGTTCGTTTCGGCCAATCGATGAACATCTGATGCCGAAGCCGGCCTTTGTTGCCCTGAAGGAGGAAGACAAGCTCGGCCTCGGAGTCCAGAGCGACGGCGCGGCATGGCTGGCGGAAATCGGACAAATGATGGACTTCAACCTGAAGCGGCTGGCCTGGCGTGCCCGCTATGGAAAGCTTGAGGGGGTGAGGATAGAAAACGGCACCCTGATCGTGACACCGCGGGTGAGCGACATTTCCGCCGCGGCCGACTCCCTCAATGCCGAAATCAGCGACATGTATCCTCCGGTCGAAGTCCCCGATCTGCTGCGGGAAGTGCATGAATGGACGGGTTTCGCTGATCAGTTCACCCATGTCCGGACGGGAGATGCGCCGCAGAACATCTCCGCAATGCTGGCCGGTGTGCTTGCCGATGGCACAAATCTCGGCCCGAAACGCATGGGCGGGAGCCTCGAAAGGCATCAGCGCCCATCAGATCGGATGGATGCGGAGTTTCCACGCCCGGTCCGAAACCTATAGAGCCGCGCAAGCCAGCGTCACTGACGCGCATACGCGCCATCCGCATTCACAGCTTTGGGGAGACGGAACGACCGCGTCATCCGACGGTCAGTTCTTCCGGGCCAGCGACCGCGCCGCCAAGCTTGGCGATATCAATCTGCACTATGGCAGTGAGCCGGGGACGAAATTCTACAGCGCCCTTTCGGATCAATATGGCTACTTCAGCATTCTGCCGATCAGCCCGACCGAGAGCGAAGCCGTCTATGTTCTCGACGGCCTGTTCGATCATGACACGATCCTGGAGATCGAGGAGCTGTTTACCGATACCGGTGGCGCCAGCGATCATGTCTTTGCGCTGTTCGCCCTGATCGGCAAGCGTTTTGCGCCTCGGCTTCGCAACATCAAGGACCGGAAATTCCATACCTTCGAGAAGGCCGACGCCTATCCCGGGCTGGCCAACCATATCGGAGCCCCGATCAATACCGCCCTCATTCTGGAACACCGGGACGATCTTCTGCGCCTGGCCGCGTCGATTACGACGCGCACCGTCTCTCCCTCAACGATCCTTAAAAGGTTGTCTGCCTCATCAAAATCCAGCGACCTGGCCAAAGCGCTCCGCGAAATTGGCCGCATCGAACGCACGCTCTTCATGATCGAGTGGTATTCGAGCGCGCCATTGCGCCGGCGCTGCCAAGCCGGTCTCAACAAGGGCGAAGCCGCCCACAAGCTCAAGCGCGCTGTCTTCTTTCATGAGCGCGGTGAAATCCGCGATCGCTCCTTTGACAGTCAGGCATTCCGTGCCTCCGGCCTCAACCTGGTCGTTAGCGCTATTGTGCACTGGAACACCGTCTATCTCGGCCGGGCCACGGCGCATCTGCGCCAGCTTGGCAGGAACATTGACAACGATCTGCTCAGGCACGTCTCGCCGCTCGGTTGGGAGCATATAAACCTTACCGGCATCTATTCCTGGGACACCGAGCAGCAGATGGCCGAAGGCTTCAGACCCTTGCGACTTCCCGGAAAAATCCCACGGGCCGCATGATGCTCATCATATGTTCGACGTTAGCGCAGGATTTTGAACTGTTCTTGTTCCGCCCCCTTTAGCCACAGGCGGGGCAAATCCTTCCTCGTGGCCACACCATCGCCTCAAGCAGGCACCGACACTGATCTTCGTCGGAAAAGGCCTGCGTCAGGTCCGACACCGTCGTAATCCGCGATAAGATCGTCAAAACGTCGTCTGCCATTTGTACCTCCATCGGGATCCGTAGAATCTAACAAATGATCAGCAATATCAACATCATTATGCCTTTGGGTGATAAAGGCGCCGTATGATTTTGAGCAGTTCTTGTTCTGGCCCCTACTTGCAATTGCTGCGACCGGCCGGACAAACTGGCCGAGCGGCCCACTCGCTCAAACGCGTTTTCCCGGCGAAAGATTCGTTAAGCGCAGAAATTTGCGACAAGCCCGGGCCATGCCATGCAACCCACATGCGTTGCGCCACCCAACGTGCGCTAGGCGGTGTAGCCGTCGCTCATCAATATGCTGCAGACTTCGGGTGGAAAGCGATGTCGGCGATAGAGTGGATCACGGTCTGTCATGAACCTTCATCGCAGATCGAATTCCACATTCGTTAAGTTAACGATCCCCGTCTGAGATATCCGGACGGTCAGCAATACGATGGAACTGGGTCTTCGCCATCTCAAAGACGGGAACGGAATAGATGTCTGTCATTTCGAAAACTCAGTTGAGACTTCTTATTAAGCAGGCGGCGTTGGGTGGATGAAGGGCCAGGGGCTTGCTTCTGATCCCTTCTCGATCGGCACTTCGATAAGAACGGGAGCGTTCAGTTGGAGAGCCTCGCTGACGACCGATTTTAGCTCATCCGGGGAGGTCACACGATACGTTTTCACGCCAAAACTCTCGCCCAGTTTTACAAAATCAGGATTGCTAAGGTCTGAGCCAATGTACCGACCAGAATAGGCTTGCTTCTGATCACGCAACACGTTTCCGTAGGCATTGTTGTTGAACACGATCGCGACGACTGCGATGTTATGCTGCACGGCTGTAGCCAGCTCCTGTACACCAAACATGAAGCCACCATCGCCCGAGACGGAAACGACTGCTTTGTCTGGATTACCGACCTTGACTCCAAGCGCGGTATTAAACCCGAAACCAAGATTGTCCTGATAGCCACACGTCACATACTGTCGAGGGCCGTAGACAGGAAAAGCAAAACGGGCGGTGAAGCCCATCTGGCTGACTTCTTCAACAAAGAACCCGTCACGCGGCAATGCCTCTCTGATCGCGTTCAAATAATCGACCTGAGGCTGAACGGCGGAGAACCTCTCTTTAGCGTTGCGGTTCAGTTCCGCGAACTCATCAGTTCGCGCAGCTTTGTCCGGTGTGCCCAGGGCGATGGTCAAAGCCGCGGTTCCAGCCTTTGCATCTGCCAGGATACCAACATCAGGCTTCAACCGGACCATCTCGGTTGGATCGATATCGATCCGGATCACCTTAAGGCCCTTGGGAAGCCACTTCCACCGCATGAATTCGAGCTCAAGACGGCTGCCAATCCCGATGAGGACATCGGTATCTTTCCAGTAATCGAACGCGGCGACAAAATTGAGATAGTTCGGGTCGTCGTCGCTTACAATGCCTTTTCCAGATCGATGGGACGTAATCGGCGCATTAAGCGCTTTGGCCAATTCGGCAACTTCCGCACCCGCATCAACCGCGCCGCCGCCGACCATAATAAGGGGGTTCTTGGCGTTTGCCAGGATAGCAGCAGCGGCCTGAATACTGTCAGGATTGACCTGCGGGTCCTCGGCGCGTCTGGTTTCAGGAAGGTCAAGCTCCGGGCCGGTCATTCCAAAGACATCCCACGGCGCCTCGACCGCCCCGGGTCCCTGACGTCCGGAGAGCATTTTCCCGATCACCTCAGCCATGACCGTGCCCGTCTGGGACTGATGATCAATCCGCTCTGCGACCTTAGTGATCCCACGCATAGTCGCCAGTTGGTCGGGCAGCTCGTGGAGCTGGCCCCGACCCTGACCGATCAAATGCGACATGATATTGCCCGTCAAACACAAGACCGGGGAATTCGCTCCATAGGCAGTGCATAGGGCGGCGCCGGAATTGAGCACACCTGGACCGGGCACAACCGTATAGGCGCCGATGCGCCCAGTGGACTTCGCGTACCCGTATGCCATGTAGCCCGCACCCTGCTCGTGGCGGGTATGAATGAAACGGATCTCGTTGCGCTTTTCATAAAGAGCATCGTTGAAGTCATACATATGGGCGCCGGGAATGCCGAAAACAGTGTCGACACCGTTGTCGACAAGCGAACGAGCTATGGCCTGCCCTGTGGTCTCTTTGTTGTTCATAATGATGTCCAAACCTGGTTTTTGGGGATGCTCAGGCCGCCGAGCGGGTGCTCAGCGTGCCTTCTGCCGACAGAGCCGTGACGATCGCGCCAGCATCGGAGGGCTGCATCCCCGCCAAATTCATTCGACCTGAATCGGCCATGTAGATCCCATGTTTGTGGCGCAATGCGATTGCCGTGTCTTTCGACATCGCCAGGTTCGAGAAGAGTCCTCGCTGGTATGCGATAAAGCTGAGTTGCGGATGGGCAGCCGCGAGCGCGGCGCGGTTACCGTTGACCCGGGCGCACATTTCGACCAGCTCCTGCTTCCAGATTTCGGTTAGCTCCGTGCTCTCCAGAATCACGCGTACGACTGCAGCGCCGTGGTCTGGGGGCATCGACCAGTTGACACGTGCCAACGAAGCCGTGTTGCCATCGGCGATTTTAAGCTTGTCTGCATTGCGGCTCACAAGGTAAAGGGCACCAACGCGCTCCCGATAAAGCCCGAAATTCTTGTCACAGGAGTAGGCGACAAGCGCTTCGTCTACTGCCTCGAGGATAAGGCGGGTTGGTTCTGCGTCCGCTTCGAGGCCGTCCCCCAGGCCCTGGTATGCGAGATCGATGAAGGGGAGAAGCTTGCGCTCTACGAGCCGTGCAGCGATCTGCTTCCATTGATCGAAATCAAAATCAATGCCAGTGGGGTTGTGGCAGCAGCCGTGTAGCAGGATCACATCACCAGCCTCAGCCGCGTCGAGGGCCTTCAGAACACGATAGAAGTCAATTTGCTGCTTGGAAAGATCGACAAAATGATAGTTTTTGACGGTCAAGCGCGCTGACTCGAAAATTGGAGCATGATTCGGCCAGCTAGGTGTGCCAAGCCAGACTTTCGCACCGGGCGCGGCAGAGGCGATGAGCTCAGCGCCCAGTCGCAAAGCGCCGCTTCCGCCTGGCGTCTGAATGCCCACAACCTTGCCAGCATCATAATTTGCACCGAAAATAATCGGTTTCAGGAGATTGATGAAATTCAGGTCCCCTTCAGGCCCGAGATAACGCTTGCTGTCCTGTGTCTCGAGCAGCTGCTTTTCAGCGAGCTTAACGGCCTGCATGACCGGTGTTCGACCCTTTTCGTCTCTGTAGACGCCGACGCCGAGATCGACTTTGTAGCTTCTTGGATCGGCCTGAAACGCTTTGATGAGCGCAAGAAGGCTGTCGGCCGGTTGCGCGGTGAGTTTCTCAAACATGTTGTCTACCTCCTAAGATCGTGGCTTAAGCGTACAGGGGCTTTAGTGAGGTAAGTTTGCAATTTTCAGCGGATGACGGTACTGTCATGCATGAAAGTCACCAGAATTCCGAGAAATATGCAGATAGTTTGACATGACTTCAAAGCTACATGCTCTAGATCAGTTCGATGTCCGTCTTCTAGCGGCTATTCAAAGAAATGCTGAGCTGACACAGACTGAACTGTCGCAAATCGTCAATCTGTCAGCGGCTCAATGCTCGCGGCGGCTTGACCGGCTCAGAAGCGAAGGTCTGATTCAAAACGTTGTGGCGATTTTGAACCCGGGAAAACTCGGTTTTTCCGTTGTCGCGCACACGTTGGTCAGCCTTCGGTCCCACACAGAGGAAGGGAATGCTCAACTGCACCGCTTCATAGAAACGGCGCCCGAGATTCTGGAATGCTATTCCCAGACTGGCGATGCGGATTTCCTGATGAAGATCGTGGCCAGCGACCTTGACCACCTCAGCATCTTTTTGGAACGTATGATCAAGGCCACAGGTGGATTGGCGTCAGTCACCTCCAGCATCGTCCTGCGAACTCTGAAGAAAAGCACTGAGCTGCCGTTGCAGATTATTTAGACCTGGGGACAACTACAACGACAGAAACAGGCTGTCTGCTACCTTCGATATCGCTGCGCGGTCAGCAATTGCGATAACTAAACAGAAACCTCCTGTGCTGAGATTGGCGCGAGCGAGCAGGTGAAGCCAAGCTTTGCGATTTGTCGGACGAGATGGTTGGCCTGATCCTCGGGTGTTGCCCGACGGAAGTGGTCGGGGCCGAGATCGTGGTAGAATGTGCCGTCGCGGAGCATTGGTGCAGGGATCGAATTTCAACGATTTCCGCCTATGGGTCTGCGATCGCAACCGGCGTGATTGATCCGCACACCATGCCGCATGAGCATAACGCCGCCCGCCGTCATCGCATCAGCAAGATGAAGTTCAAGGTGACGAACTGGCGGGAGTATGAAGCAGGCCTTCGCCGTCGCGGCAGTCTGACACTGTGGCTGGCGCCGGAAGCGCTTGCCGGATGGGCTGCGCCAAGACGCACGACACGTGGTGGCCAGCCGCGCCATTCGGATCTCGCCATCGAGGCCACCTTGACGCTTGGCATGGCGTTTGGGTTACCGCTCCGCCAGGGCGAAGGATTACTGGGCTCGGTGCTTAAGCTGATGGGATTGGAGCTTCCCGTGCCCGACCACACAACCCTCAGCCGGCGGGCAAGAACCTGGAGGCCAGTGTCAAGCATCCGGTTGAGAATGGTAACACCGATGGCAACTTCTACTGATCCCTGCACCAACGCCGTGCGAAATCGTACGCTAAGGGCGAGACGAGGCGGATAGTATCTCCCGCACGCAATCCTGCCAGCTTCGGTTTCCCTGAGCGTGGGCTTAAATTATTTGGCATAGCTGCGCTGCGCTGATCAGAACCCATCTCGGCGAATCCTCGTATGATGTGCCGATGATTACTGGCCGCCGCATCGGCGTCAATGACCTCTGACCAAGACACCTCTAAAGCAACAGTCGGCTGTTTTGGGTGTGGCTATAGCGCCGCTCTTATTCGTCGCCGTAATTTGCTGGCAAATGCTGCTCGACCTCCATCGAGTCGTGCAACACCCGACCAATGCCGATGAGGTCGGCATGGGCAAATCGGAAAAGAAGTAGATGGCGCGGCTGACGAACTATGCCGCTCTCATGCCTCGCACGTTCTCGGCTATGCCGCAGATGGTAGCTGCAAACATGATCGCCCAGTCGGGTCGCTCGATAGTTCCGATGCGTTGGGGTTCAGCGGCAACGTCCCGCATTGCGGTTACCAAAAGCCGCTCGTATCTAAGTCGCGCGAGTTCTCCGAATTTGTCCTGCGTCCAGGCAAGCATATCGAGGATGTCGGCTTGCGCCGACGTGGAAATACGAAATGCGGGCATGGTTACCGGGACATATTCTTGACGCGCTGGCCAGCTTGCCGTCCGAGCCCACTGATAAACCCTTCGAGTTCGTCGTCATTCACATCGGCGAAGCGGCCGCCTTCGATATCCGAGAACCCAACGCGAGCCGCTTCGCGCAAAGCTTCCAGCTTGACGACGTCAAGGGCATCGCGCTGCTCGACCAGCCGCAAGCCGTCGCGAAGAACCTCACTCGCGTTCTGATAGCGGCCTGACTTTACCAACTTGTCGATCACTGCTTCGTGGTACTCGGTGAGGACAACGTTTCGTGTCGGCATTTTCGATTCTCCGGTCATCTGATGTCCAAATGCTCTTCTATCACCATATGGCATATTATGCCATATGGCCGACACTTCAAGGAGAGACGGTCGGATTTGAGAGCCGTAGCGCCAATCAAGGCTTAAGTTTCGACGGCCAACGCCTTCCGGGGCCGGAAGCCTCGCCAATGCTGCCAAATTGAAAAATCAAGAAATTCTGTCAACCGCGGGGTCTGATGTCATTCATCTAAAAATGAATCTTAGGTGGGGTGTTGGTTTCCACGCGGAACTGAGCCGGCTATGGAGTGAACCTGTGGTCCAGCCGCAAGGGTCCACTCCAGCGTATGGTTACTTTCACTCCATCGCGACGACGACAGTCAACCTAGCCGCCGTTCAACTGTAGAGTCATCTCCACCATCGTCGCCTCAAAACCCGCAGCAGTGAACATGTGTTGGGCGGCAGCGTTCCGATGCGCCGTGGACAGAACGATCTGGGTTGCCCCGCGCCCTGAAAGCTCGTCGACGGCGGCGGTCAGAAGCGCTCGTCCCGCTCCCCGCCGTCGATAGGCATCGTCTACGTAGATGTCATGGATTACTCCGGCGGGACCGCGCAGAGACATGTAATCCGGCCCCTCGATACCGGCGAACGCGTAGCCGACCACCGCACCGTCTAATTCCGCGACGAGAACGAGCACCTCCGGCCGGTCGAGCTGGCTTTTGAGATAGCTCGCGTACATCACAGGTGTATGCGAACTTGCCGGGATGAACCGGAAGCGGTCCCAATCATGGTGCATCGATATGAGCAGGGCGCCGTATTGTCCAAGGACGTCGATGTCCGCTTCCGTCGCAGCGCGTATCGTCAATTCGCTTTTGAAGTTAGGTTCCGAGCTCATCTCTCTCTGCCAATGCCACCGTTAGCTACGATAACGAAGTGTGTCGACCAGGATCGAAAAAGCGGCCGAAGGTTGCCGTCTGCTCGGGTAATAGAGGTGGTAGCCGGCGAACGGCGGACACCAGTCTTCCAGCACCCGGACCAGCCGTCCGCTGGCGACGTCGTCGGCGACATGGTCTTCCATCACAAACCCGAGTCCGAAGCCGTCGAGGGCGGCCCGCATGATCATGTTCGTGTTGTTGAAGGCAAGCTGGCCGTCGACACGAACACGAAGCTCGCGCTCGCCTTTCTCCAGCTCCCACGCATAGAGCCCTCCTCCGCTTAGCATCCGAAGATTGATGCATCTGTGTGCGGCGAGATCTTGAGGCGTGTTCGGCGCCGGGTGATCCGCGAGGTACGCGGGCGAGCCGACAATCGCCATGCGCAAGTCCGGACCGATTCGAACCGCGATCATGTCCTTCGCCAGCGCCTCGCCCAGACGCACCCCCGCATCGAAGCGTTCAGACACGATATCCGTCAGACTTGAGTCGGTGACGATTTCGACATTGATTTCGGGGTAGCCCGGCAAAAGCTTACGCAGCACCGGCCAGAGCACGGTCGTGGCCGCGTGCTCGGACGTGGTAATGCGGATGTTGCCCGCCGGGCGCTCGCGCAGTTCGCCGAGCGATGCCAGCTCCGTGCCTATGCTGTCCAAAGCGGGTCTCAGCGTGCCAAGCAGTCGTTCGCCCGCCTCAGTCGGCGCAACGTTGCGCGTCGTCCGTGTCAGGAGACGGACGCCAAGACGAGCTTCGAGGCGACGGATCGTGTGACTGAGGGCGGACTGTGAAGTACCGAGCCTCGCGGCTGCACGCGTGAAGTTCTGCTCTTCGGCGACCGTCATGAACGCGTTGAGATCGACCAATTCCTCGCGCCTCATTCATGAACTCCTAGTATCGATGGCGGTGGATTGCCCAGTTTGAAGCAGGCAATTGAACTGAGGTCAACTTTTGGATGGCGGCAACCAGGCGAGGCTTGCGAAACTGCCAAGTCCAGCGACGGCCACCACGATGGCGAGGGGCGAAGGCGTGCCATCGGCAAAGGTGCTGACAGCCGCCGATCCCAGGATTCCGCATCCATAGTGGAGTGCGCCGGCGAGCGCTGAAACCGATCCTGCCCGCTCTGGGAAATCTTGCAGCGCGCCACCGATGGAGTTGGCGACGATGAGGCCCGACCACCCGACGAACACGAAGAGCGGGATCGCCAGACCTGCCAGCCCGCCCCACCCCGTGTACCCGGTAATCGCGAGCACCACGCCGCAGACTGCCGCGCCCCCCGCTCCGAACTGAAGCAGCCGACGACTCCCGAAGCGCGTCACACACCTTGCGTTGAAGACGTTCGCAAGCATGATGCCGACGATACCGAGCGCAAAAAGCACCCCATAGAGCCGCGGCGGGACATGGTAGTATTCGATGAATGCGAACGGGGTGCCGGCGATGTAGGCGTAGACGCCCGCGTAGAAGAAACCGCCGACCGCCGCGAAGCCGACAAGGCGTCTATCCGTCAGCAAGCGACCGTAACCGCGTAGCGCGGACAGGATCGAATCCTTTCTGCGCCTTTCGCTTGGTAGGGTCTCGGGGATCGTGAACAGCGCCACAAGGGTCGCAATCCCCACGATGACCAGCAGCCAGAAGATCGCGCGCCAACCGGCAATCACGAGGATCTGGCCGCCGACGATCGGTCCCAGAAGAGGCGCCACCGCCATGACCGTGATGAGCGTCGAAAGCATCTGCGCGGCTCGGCTTCCCTCGTAGAGGTCCCGCACCATAGCCCGCGACAGGACGACGCCAGAACATGCGCCGACTGCCTGAACGATGCGCCAGCAGATCATTTCGGTCGAGGTCCCCGACATGGCGCATCCGGCGGATCCCAGAATGAACAAAAGAAGTCCCCCCGCGACTGGCAGACGGCGGCCATACCTGTCCCCGAGTGGTCCCCACAGAAGCTGCCCAAGACTGAATCCTATCAGGAAGCCCGATACCGTGAGTTCCATCGATCCGGCATCGGCATGCAGGTTGCCCGCCATGGCCGGCATGGCAGGAAGATAGAGGTCGGTCGAGATCGACGCGAACCCCATCAAGGCGCTCAGGACAGCCAGCACCCTGAGCCGAGGCGGTATCTTCTCAACGGCGACATCAGCCGCGAAGGCAGGCGCGGCTTGGGCGAGATCTTGTGACATGGAATAGCTTTCAAAGGAGGAAGTCGCCTCTCGGCGCCTTCAAGAAGATCAGAGACCGGTGGTCTTCATCAGCTGTTCGGGGTAGCGCTCGCCTTCGACCTGGATCTTGGCGGCGGCCTCGTTGAGCTCGGCGATTTCGGTCGGCGTCAGTTCGACGTCGGCGGCGGCGAGGTTTTCTTCCAGACGATGGAGCTTCGTCGTCCCAGGGATCGGGACGATCCACGGTTTTTTCGCCAGCAGCCAGGCGAGTGCGATCTGGGCGGGCGTCGCCTTCTTCTCGTCGCCAACGCGACGGATCAGGTCGACAAGCGCCTGGTTCTTCTCCATGGCTTCGGGCGTGAAGCGGGGCAGCAGCTTGCGGAAGTCGTTCTCGGCGATCTTGCTGTCCTTGCCCATCGCTCCGGTCAGGAAGCCCTTGCCGAGCGGGCTGTAAGCGACGAGGCCAATGCCCAACTCTTCGCATGCCTGAAGGATGCCGTTCGTTTCCGGACCCCGCGTCCAGAGCGAGTATTCGTTTTGAAGCGCCGTGACCGGCTGAACAGCATGGGCCCTCCGGACGGTCTGCGCGCCGGCCTCAGAGAGGCCGAAATATTTCACCTTGCCTTCGGCGATCAGATCCTTGACCGTTCCGGCGACGTCCTCGATCGGAACGTGGGGATCGACGCGGTGCTGGTAGAAGAGATCGATGACGTCTATGCCGAGTCGCTTCAACGATGCATCGGCGACCTTTTTGATCTGCTCCGGCCGGCTGTTGGTCCCAGCCATCTTACCGTCCTGGATATTGAAGCCGAATTTCGTCGCGATGACGACCTGATCGCGAACCGGGCGCAGCGCCTCGCCGACGATCTCCTCGTTGGTATAGGGGCCATAGACTTCGGCGGTGTCGAAGAAGGTGATGCCGCGGTCGACGGCATCGCGCACGAGCTTGATGCTCTCTTCGTTGTCGAGCGCGTGCCCGTAGGAGAAATTCAGGCCCATGCAGCCGAAACCCAGCGCGCTGACTTCCAGCCCTTGTCCGAGAATTCTCTTCTTCATGATCGGTACCTCTTTCATTTCGATGGGGAGACCATACGCCCATGGCCTCCAAGCGATTAGCCCGTTAGATCGGCATGGGGTCATGAACTGAATTCATGAGTAATCCGCCGATCTAACGCCGATTAACCCTAGGCCTCGTGCCCCGTGCCGCGGCTACCCACGATCTCGATCTCCTCGAGAGATGTTGCAAATTCCTCGGTCCGGCTGCTGTCAGCACAAGTTCGGCTGCGCAAGCTTCTCCTGAAGCCGGTGCAGCTCGGTCGTGCCGGGAATGGGAAAGATCGCCGGGTCCTGAGCCAGAAGCCAGGCAGCGGGCCAGCGCCACCTGAGCAGGCGTCGCCTGTTTGCGTGCCGAGATGTCCTTCACCAGCTCTACCAGCGCCATATTCGCCTGCATGACCGGTGCGGAAGCGGGCAGCACAGACGACTTCATCTCGTGCGGATATATGAATTCAGAACATAAGCGCATGCCATCGAGGCCGTCTAATCAGATCAATCCGCTCGCGCTATCTTTCGTTTCAGCTACGAAGGATCGCTCGAATGAAGCAGTTGAAGACGTTGGTGATCGGGGCGACGGGAAGTGTCGGACGACTTGTCGTCACGGAAGCGTTGACCAGAGGGCATAGCGTTCGTGCACTGATCCGTAACACCTCCCGCGCCACTCGCCTGCCTGCTGTAGAAGTCGTGGTCGGCGATGTGACGAAACCCGAGACGCTTGCGCCCGCCCTCGAAGGCGTCGACGCCGTCGTCCTGACGGTCAACGCCGACGGACAGGGCAGGCAAGCGGCAGAGGCGGTCTACTACCGCGGCGTCCGTGACCTCATCGCAGCGATCGGGCGACGTCCCATCAAGATAGCGCTGATGACAACGATCGGGGTCACGGAGCGCCGCGGCAGCTACAATCGATCGAACGAAGGACACGACTGGAAACGCCGCGCCGAACGGCTCCTGCGCCGAAGCGGTCTCGAATACACTATCATCAGACCCGGCTGGTTCGACTACAACGACGCAGACCAGCACCTGCTCGTCCTTCTGCAGGGCGACCGCCGCCATGCCGGAACGCCTGAGGACGGCGCAATCGCCCGGAAACAGATCGCCGAACTCCTGGTCGCCAGTCTCACGTCGGAGGCGGCGAACAGGAAGACGTTCGAGCTGGTGGCGGAAAGCGGTCCCGCCCAGGCGGACTTCGATCCACTCTTCGCGGCCCTGAAACAGGATCCGGACAACGCACTCGACGCCGTTCTCGACCTCGACAACATGCCGCTCGATCAGGAACCCGACCGCATCAGGCGCAATCTCGAAACCGCAGGGCACCTGTCTCACGAAAGGATAACTCAATGACAAGCGTGACAGTCGTCATCGGCGTCGGCTCTATTGGACAGGCGATCGCCCGGCGGGTCAGCTCAGGCAAGCATGTCTTGCTCGCCGACCTTAAAAAAGAAAATGCCGATACTGCCGCCAAGGTCTTCAGCGAGGCGGGATTCGAAGTCAGTACGACCGTCGTCGACATCTCCTCCAGAGAGTCCGTCCATGCTCTCGTCGAAGCCGCGACCACGATCGGAGACGTGACCGGCGTCGTACATGCCGCCGGCGTTTCTCCGTCCCAGGCGCCGCCTGCCGTAATCTTGAAGGTGGACCTGTACGGCACCGCCGCGATCCTCGAGGAGTTCGGCAACGTCATCGCGCCTGGCGGGTCTTGCGTCGTAATTGCCTCGATGTCCGGCCATCGTCTTGCGGCTCTGACCGCCCAACAGGATCGATTGCTCGCCACCACGCCTGCCGACGCGCTTCTGGATCTTGAGATGCTGCAGCCGGACAAGGTCACCGATCCGCTCAATGCCTACCAGATCTCCAAACGCGCCAACGCGCTGCGGGTGAAGGCGGAATCCGTCCGTTGGGGCAAGCGCGGCGCTCGGGTCAATACAATGAGCCCAGGCATCGTCATGACGCCGCTTGCAAAGGACGAACTGACCGGTCCGCGAGGCGAGGGCTACCGCCGCATGATCGATCTGTCTCCAGTTGGACGTGCTGGAACGCCTGATGAAATCGCCGCACTCGCCGCGCTGCTGATGGGTCCGGAAGGCGCGTTCATCACTGGCAGCGACTTCCTGATCGATGGCGGCGTGACCGCCTCGTATTTCTACGGCGAGCTCCAGCCCAAGTGACGGCGGACATCTCCTGCCAACTCTTACCTCTTTTCTAAAGGACACTGACAATGCTTGGAACAGTTCTCTACGGGCCGGGCGACGTACGCTGCGAGGAAGTCGCCGAGCCGAAGATCCTCAAGCCAACCGACGCCATCATCAAGCTGGCCGCGAGCTGCATCTGCGGCTCCGACCTTTGGCCCTTCCGCGGTGCGAACAACACCAGCGAACCCAAAGCGATGGGCCATGAATACTGCGGCGTCGTCGTGGAGGTTGGCAGCGACGTCAAGACGGTGAAGCCGGGTCAGTTCGTCGTCGGCTCTTTCTGCCTTTCCGATAACACCTGCCCGCATTGTCGCTTCGGCTTCCAGTCGTCCTGCGAGCAGCGCGAGTTCATGGTCGGTGCGCAGGCTCCTTACGCCCGTGTTCCTCTCGCGGATGGCACGCTTGTTGCCACGGCCGAGATACCGTCCGACGACCTGATCCCATCTCTGCTGGCAGTCTCTGATGTGCTTGGCACCGGCTGGTACGCTGCCGACGCCGCCGGCGTACAGGAGGGGTCGACCGCCGTCGTCGTCGGTGACGGCGCCGTCGGCCTGATGGGCGTGTTGGCTGCAAAGCGAATGGGTGCAGCCCGCGTTATCACCATGAGCCGCCACAAAAGCCGCCAGGATCTTGCGCTGGAATTCGGCGCGACCGACATCGTCTCCGAACGCGGCGACGCTGGCGTCGCCCGCATCAAGGAGATGACCAACGGCGTCGGTGCGGATTCCGTTCTGGAGTGCGTCGGCCTACAGGAATCGATGAGCCAGGCAATCAACTGCGCCCGTCCGGGCGGCAAGATCGGCTTCGTCGGCGTACCGCATGGCGTAACCTTCGACGGCCAGAACCTGTTCTTCCAGCAGAAAAGCCTGCTGGGCGGCCCTGCCCCGGTTCGGCGTTACCTGCCTTATCTGATGGATCTCGTTCTCAACTGCGAGATCAATCCGGGCAAGGTCTTCGACCTTGAAATCCCGCTTGCCGACGTCGCCGAGGGCTACCGCGCCATGGATGAGCGTCGCGCCATAAAGACGCTGCTTCGCGTCTAACGACGAACGGGCCGCCTATAAGGCGGTCCTTTCGCTTTCGACACAGATGAAATGGAGTAGTCCCATGAAGAAGATCGCAGCCACGATCGCCGCGTCCGCCATTGCCGCAACCGGCGTTGAAGCCGGAGACCGCCGTCCGCGCGTAGCCCCTCCCGCAGTCTACGAAATTGCGCCGGGGCTCGGCGTCTTCACCGATGACGTGTTGTTCGGCGAAGTCTGGGAGCGCAAGGAGCTTTCACCCCGCGACCGGAGCCTGGTGACAGTTGCGACGCTCGTTGCAACGGGCAGGATTGCCCAGACCGGCAGTCATGTCCGCAGGGCACTCGACAACGGCGTGAAGCCGGAGGAGATTGGCGAGCTGATCACGCAACTCGCCTTCTACACGGGCTGGCCGAATGCGATGTCGGCCGTGACCGAGACGAAGAAGGTCTTCGAGGAACGTGGAATAGGCCCGGTCTCCAACAGCGAGGCAACCCGCATCGAACTTAAGGCCGCAGCCGAGGCGGCGCGATCCGCCACGGTCGACGCCAACGTTGCACCGACGGCGCCGGCACTTGCCGACCTTACGAACCGCGTGCTGTTCGGCGATCTGTGGCAGCGTCCCGACCTATCGGCTCGCGACCGCAGCCTGATCACGATGACCGCCCTGATAGCGATCGGCCAGCCGGAGCAGCTTCCGTTCCATGCCAACCGGGCGATGGACAACGGGCTTACTTCCTCCGACGCATCGGAAGTCGTCACGCATGTTGCGTTCTATGCCGGCTGGCCGCGCGCCATGTCCGCCGTCCCAGTCCTGAAGAAAGTGCTCGAAACCAGGGTTTCGGCCGAGAAGACCCCGGACGCTCCGACCAAGGTCAGGGTGACGCGCGCCGGAGAAGGCAAGGCGACCGCTCCGGAACAGTACTTCACAGGGGACGTCGAGACGTCAGGCTTCTACAAGAGCGACGCGCCTGCTCGGATCGGAGGCGCGACGGTTTCGTTTTCGGCGGGCGCCCGTACGGCCTGGCATACCCATCCGCTCGGGCAGACCCTGTTCATCGTCTCCGGGAAAGGCTGGGTTCAAAGGGAAGGCGGCCCGGTCGAGACCTTTGGTCCCGGTGACGTCGCCTGGATCCCGCCTCACGTGAAGCACTGGCACGGTGCCACGAAGGACGAGGCGATGAGCCATTTCGCGGTCGCCGAGGCGCTGGAGGGCAGCACCGTGACCTGGATGGAGAAGGTTTCCGACGAAGACTACTCGAAGGCCAGCCGGATCGATTGATCCGGATCCACCCGCACGAGGAACCGGAATGCGGTGGCGCTTCATTTTCGAGAATCGAGGCCGAGTCTCGCGGTTCAGCGCGCTGGTGGCGTGCTGCTGGAAGCAGTGGAAGAATATCAGAAGGTAGAAGGCGGCCTAATCAGCCACTTCTTCCCTGTCGCGCCAGGTGAAATGTGAGGTTCGTTTCGAGATAAGCCATCTTCCGTCCTGACGGACGTATTCGTCGTTGTAGGTGACACCGCTGGTATTCTTGATCTTCTTGCCGTTCTCGTTGGCAATCAGAACGACCTGGCAGTACGAGATGCCTGTTGCGGTATCGCCTTGCAATTCAACCGTCTGCTGGCCGTTGATGTGATAGACGGTTTCGAAAAGAGCGAGATAGCGGGCAAAGGCATCGCCGATCTCCTTGCGTCCATTGAATGTCGCGCCGGCCTTATCCCCGGAATAGCTGGAGACCGTCGCATCTTCTGTGAACAGCAAGACCTGCGTTGCGACATCCTTCTTGTCCGCCAGGATGGAGAACGTATCGACGAAGGTCTTCAACGCCGCTCTGTCTTCTAGCGCCCGCAGCCTCTGTTCAATCGTAGGAGTCGTCATCGTCTGTGCCTGTATCGATAGAGGTGAGAGGATCGGCGCAAGCGCCAATGATATTCCGGTCTGCAGATTTCGTCTTGGTCTTCGATTTCGGTCTGGCTGATGAGCATGATATTCGGTCAAGCTGGTCTCCATGGGTGTGATCGCCGACGCCGGCTATTCGCGCATGCCCGCGAGCGCTCACAGTCGGTCTGCGGTGCGGTGTCCAGCCACGTCGAGACCGCTTCCAAGGTCCGCTTCTCCTGGTCGGCTTCCATCGAGAACCCAGGGCGGACGACCGCCTTGGGCGCATGGGCTTCTACAACGCTGATGCTGTTCCCCAGTCTGTAACCTCCGTGGGCGAGGAGGCGAAGCGGCGAACGCCCTAACCTGTGAAACGGCTAATCCTGCAGTAGCCATAGACATTGCCTTCAATAGCGTGCGTTTCTGGATCATTCCGCTCACTGTACGCCTCCCCACTCAGCCCTCGTACTTGTAGAGCGCCGCACGGTTGAAAGGATCGATCTTCAACGTCGAAACTTCCCTGAGGGCGTCACCCCTCCAGTCGCCGGCAGCCTCACACTTCGCGTCGACCAGCATCGTCGTTCTCGTGGTCGTGCCGTAAGGCTTCCATTCGGGCATGCGGTCGTTGCTGGGGTTTCCAGTCCGTGCGAAGTTCACGAAGGCCGACATCAGGTTCATCGATGTCTCCATCGCGTCGTCACCCTGACCCGTCATTTCGCCGGCTTCGTTCACGGTGCCGAAGGCGAATGGGATGTCGACGGCATGCGGAGATCCGAGTACGCCACCTTCCCACGGAATGGTCCAGTTGAAATTGTACATGTAGACTGGAGCCTGGCCCGCAGCGCCTGACTTGGTTTCGGCCGCACCGGTCAGCGGCAGGCGGAACTGCACGTCCGAAGCAACGGCGACGAGAATGTCGGACGGCGTCATCTCAGGCGAAGCCTTCCGGTACGCCGCCATGATTCTATCGATCTTGGCATCGTCGATCTTGAACACCGTGCGCATCCGCACACGCATCTGTTCTTCCGTGATCTTGAAGTTTCGCATATCGCCTTGGAAGAACAAGCTCGCCTCGGTCTTGGTGCTGCCAAGGAGCATCGGCACCTTGGCGTGCATCGCCAAGCCCTCGGCTGTCATCGGTCGGGTAACGATATGCTTGCCGTCGATGACAGGCCGAGCGCCTTCAAATGAAGCGGCCACGGCACGGTTTCGTGCGTCGAGGACGGTCTGCATCCGGATCTGCTGTGCCGCCGCGAGGTTCTTCGGAACGACGCCGAGTTCCTTGACGAAGGCGTTCGCATACGGCTCCATGGCGGCCGCCGGATCGACATTGAGACCCGCTGCCCCACTCATGCTGATGGCACGGTGGAACAGTCCCTGGGCCTTCGGCATTGCCAGCAAGGTCATAATCTTCGAGCCGCCGCCTGACTGTCCGAACACCGTCACGCTTTCCGGATCACCACCGAAGGCCGCGATGTTGTCGCGCACCCATTCCAGAGCCGCGACGATGTCGAGATTGCCAGCATTGGCCGCGTCCCCGAAGTGTTCGGGATCAAGGTGGGACAGGTTCGTGTATCCGAAGGCGTTGAGCCGATGGTTTATGGTCACGACCACGACGTCGCCATAGCGCGCGAGATTGCTGCCGTCCTGTCCGATGCTGCCGCCACCGCCATTGATGTAGCCGCCGCCGTGAATATAGAACATCACCGGGCGCCTGGCGTCCGCCTTCAGGTCGGGGGTAAAGACGTTGAGAACACAGCAATCTTCGCCAAGCGGTTCGTTCTGGTTATACCACTGGAAGATATCCCCACTCATGCCGGTGTTGATCTGCGGACTAAGCGGTCCGTATTTGGTGGCATCGCGCTCACCGGTCCAGTCAACGACCGGCTGGGGAGCTTTGAAGCGATTGGCACCGGCGGTGGAGGCCGCATAGGGGATGCCCTTGAAGCTGATCGCACCGTGGCCCTGGGCGCCGCGCAAGACACCATTTCTGATCTTTACGGTTACCGGTTGCGCTGCCATGGCCATGGTCCCTCTCAAAATAATCGGCGTGGCGACGCCAATTGCGGCGGCGGCAAGGAACTGGCGTCTATTCGAGCGTCCGGCTGTCATGCGTCTCTCCAATGATCGAGCGTCAACCTTAAGGTAAAGGCTCTTGCATCTATCGATAAGATGGGGAAATGCTCTAGGCCCTATTAGGAATACTTATTCATGGCCAGCAAGAGCTACAATGACCTCGCCGTGTTCGTTGCGGTAGCGCGAGCGCAAAGCTTCACCAAGGCGGCGGTCCAGCTGGGGGTTTCACAATCCGCCCTTAGCCAGACGATCAAAAACCTCGAAGCGCGCCTCGGCCTGCGGCTGCTGGCGAGGACATCTCGAAACATCTCCGCAACTGAAGCCGGCGAGCGTCTGCTTGCGTCCGTGGGGTCCCATTTCGATGATATCGATGCCGAACTGGAGGCCATCACCCATCTGCGCGAGCGACCGGCCGGCCGGATCGCCATCACCACCAGCCAGCATGCTGCCGACGCGGTTCTTTGGCCGGTATTGGCCAAATTCATGGTCGATTATCCGGACGTTACCGTCGAAGTGGATGTGAATTCGACGATGGTGGACCTTGTGGCTGAACGCTTCGATGCCGGCGTGCGGTTGGGCGAGCAGGTCGAAAAGGACATGATCGCCATGCGCATCGGCCCCGAACTGCGCATGGCGGTGGTCGGATCCCCGACCTATTTTGCACACCATGGAGAACCGACAATTCCCGAAGACCTTACCCGGCACAAGTGCATCAATATCCGCATGCCGACGTCGAAGGGCATCCATCCCTGGGAGTTCGAGAAAGACGGCCGGGTCGTGAAGGTGAGGGTAACAGGACAAATCATCGTCAATAGCTCGCTGCGGACTAACGCGGCGCTTGATGGGCTGGGCCTTGCCTACATGCTCGAGGACTATGTGCAGCCTTACCTCGAGGATGGACGGCTGGTGCGGGTTTTGTCGGACTGGTGCCCACCGTTCCCCGGATATCATCTCTACTACCCCAGCCGGCGCCAGCATGCGCCGGCTTTCGCGCTCCTATTGGAGGCATTGCGATATCGAGCTTAAAGTCCTCGGGCCTGTCGCATTACTTTCTCGCTCGTCTTGATGATCACCTCCATGAAGTTTGACGTCGTAATCATTTGGTGAAGTCCGCGAGGATCTTGCCAGGGACGCGGCCGGTGCGATTGTGCTCAATCGCGGACGGCAGGTCGTCGAAACCGACCACTTCGGCGATGGTCGATTGCAGCGCGCCGGCGGCAACCTGCTGGGCGATGGCGGTCCGGCGCATGGTGTCGGGCTTGTTTGATAAAAAGACGCCGCGGTGGCCTTGCCGCGCACGCGAGACAACCTCTTGAAGCTCACAACTAGAGCGCGCGGGATGTTAAATAGTTTCGAAATCGAGAACCGCAGCGCCCCGGCCCAACTCGCGGTGTGTTTGAATGCCTGCACTCCTTGTGAGCGGAACCACACTGCCCAGCCGGATGGATGAATCGGCAGCCTTGCGGCGCAAAGATTTTGCCCGGCTCTAACACATTGGTGCGCTGAGCGCACAAATGAAATGCAATTAAACCCAATTACGGTTTCTGCTGCATTTATTATGTTCAAGGATTGAACTCACCAATGAAAGTCTATCCATGAGCAATACAATAGCAGTGCTTGGCAGCGGAATGATTGGCGGTCAAAGCGCACGGCTGGCCGTTGCAGCCGGTCTTAATGTTGTCATCGCCAACACACGCGGCCCCGAATCCCTCGCCGAACTTGTTGCGGAACTCGGCCCTCTTGCGCGCGCGGCCACGGCAGAAGACGCAATTAACGCAGCTGACGTCGTTGTCGTTGCCATTCCCTTCGGGGCCTATTCACGCCTGTCGCCCGATCTGCTGGCCGGGAAGATCATCGTAGACACGATGAACTACTATCCCGAGCGTGACGGCAAAATGCTGGAGGTGAAGACGGACACCATCAGCTCCAGCGAACTGGTCCAACGCCACCTTGCGAAGTCGTCCGTTATCCGGGCCTTTAATAACCTCGACTTCGTGCGCCTGCGTCGGCTCGCGCGGCCGAAAGGCGCGCCAGATCGCAGCGCCGTCCCGATCGCGGGAGACGACGCGACTGCTAAGGCAGTTGTGATCGAATTTCTCCACGCGATCGGATATGACACCGTGGATATAGGCCCGCTCGCAGAATGCTGGCGCAGCGAACCCACGACGCCAATTTACGTTGTCCCCTATGTCGGCAACGTGCCCAAGGAGCTGAAAAGCCGCGAGGAAGCGCTGGAGTGGTACATGAATACGCCAGGCCTGATTGTAACGGCCGACCGGGTGCAACAGCTTGTGGCTGAGGCAAGGCGCCACGATCACATGTTTGGCGACCTTGACCAGTTCCGCATCACGGCCGTTTTTGGCGGCTAAGAAACGGCTAGGCCTGCTTCCGCTCCGAATGTGGGGCGGGCAGGATGCCTTTGTTGCGCACCCATTTGGACAGTTCATCAACAAAAACTCGCGTTTTCGCAGGGATCAGGTTGCCGGGGGGCATGACAGCATTAATGCTGATCTCCCGAATGCTTCGCCATGTCGGGAGGATGTGCACCAGGTTCCCGGCCTGAATATGCGGCGCCGCCATCCAATAAGGCAGCAGCGCAATGCCGCTGTTGTCGATAGCTGTCATCAGGATCGCCTCGGCGCTGTCAGACGTGAAAGGACTGTCCGGACGGACGGTCGCCTGTCGACCTTCTTGCTCGAGAATCCAGTTCGGCCAGTCGGGATGATGTGTAAAGCCGAGACAGGCATGGGCTTCCAGATCCTCGGGTATCTGTGGCAGCCCACGATCATCGAGGTAATTCGGCGAGGCGACCACAATACTCCGGAAAGACCCAAGCCGCTTTGATATGAGCGAGCCGTTCCGGACGACGCTCAGGCGGATGACGGCATCGAAGCCTTCCTCGACGATATCGACGGTACGGTCCTGAAAACGAGCATCGATCTTGATCTTCGGGTATTTGCGGAGAAATTCCGAGAACAGTGGCGCGATGATCAAGCGGCCGAATGTGACCGGGAGCGAGATCTTCAGCACGCCTTGTGGCTCGGCCGCAAACCCGCTGACCTCCCGGGTTGCAAGATCCAACTCATCGATAAGATAGCGAAGGCGTTGGAAATAGACGGAGCCTGCTTCGGTCAGGGTGACACTTCGTGTGGTCCGTACCAACAGGCGCACCCCCAACCGCGTCTCCAACTGGCTGATGCGGCGAGAGATCACGGATGCATCACGGCCAAGCTGCACAGCGGCCAATCGAAAACTCCCCGATCGAGCGACCGCCACGAACGCCACAATGTCCTCGAAACCATCCTGCGCCATTCCTGCACCTTCTGCATTTATGATATGCAGTTCGTCCATATTGTGTGTTTTCGCGCAAGAGTTATTTTGGTTCGAACACAAGGAGACTTCATATGAAAACGTTTCTAAGCATTGGCTCCGGTCCGGGCATCGGTACAGCAACCGCCGAACGCTTTGCCAGAGAGGGATACCGCGTCGTGCTGACGTCCCGTGATCCGGCAAAGCTCGCCGGGCGCGTCGCGCAATTGGAGAGCAACGGCTATACCGTAGCAGCCAAAGCCGTCGACGCCGGCGATCTCGCCAGCATCAGCACCTTGATCAAGGAAACAGAAGCGGAATTTGGTGCGATCAACGTCCTTCACTTCAATTCCGCGTCGATGCATTCAGCCACTATCGAGACCCAGCCTGCCGACACGTTCGTGCCGGACCTGACCGTGAATATCGGTGCGCCACTGGTTGCCATCCAGGATGTCTCGCGTGGCATGCTCCAGCGCGGCGAAGGCACAATTCTTCTGACCGGCGGAATGTTCGGGGTGACACCCCATCCCGACTACCTGTCGCTCAGCATCGGGAAGGCCGGCATTCGCAGCCTGACCCATGGCCTGTTCGACAGCTTCAAGGATAGAGGTGTCCACGTTGCCATGGTGAACGTGGCGACGCTGGTGGCACCAGACTCTCCCGAGGCTCACGGGATCGCCGAAGCATTCTGGAACCTGCACGCCGAACCGCAGGCGACCTGGTCCGCTGACGTTACCTATCCGGCCTGACCGATCGATCTCGCCAAACAGCGGCGCAGTGCTGGCTTCTGAAAAGCCAGCACTGCGCCTTATGGCATTCCGGCAAATGAATTGCGGCCCGAAACGTGACATCCACTCCATCCACCACCTCCGACGTCACATCGCGCCAGGTCCTTCTATTCTCCTTTGCTGCGGCGGTGATGGTCGCGAACATCTATTATTCCCAGCCCCTGCTTGCCGTCATCGGCCAGACCTTTGGCGTCAGTCCGACCCATGCTGGTTACCTTGTGACCCTGACACAGCTTGGCTACGGGCTTGGTGTCCTATTCATTGTCCCGCTCGGCGACGGGATGGATCGCCGCAAACTGGCTTCGTTCATGCTGGCAGGATACATGGCCGCGCTGGCCGCAGCAGCCTTGAGCCCCGCGTTTCTCATCTTTGCCGCCGTTCAGATCTTCATCGGAATAACGGCGAGTGCGACCGTGGTGGTCATCCCGTATGTCGCCTCGCACTCGCCGGAAGCACAGCGCGGCCGCCGCGTCGGGCAGGTTACTACCGGCCTTCTCTTGGCCATCCTGCTTGCTCGCACGGTCTCCGGGGTTGTCTCCGACCTGATCGGGTGGCGCTGGATGTATGTTCTGGCTGCGTTCGCTGTAGCCGGCCTGTGGGTGATGCTACGCCGGACGATGATCGCGAACACACCAACAAACACCCTCGTCTAGGCGATATCGACGCCGCAGTCTTCGGCATGATTGAGGATCGGCGTCCAGCGGCGGGCAAGTTCGTCGAATGCGGTTTCGACCAGACCGGCCGGGCGCTGCGGCCACGGGTAGATGAACGGCCAGGCGAGCGCGCCGGAAAAGGTTGCATGCGCCTTGATGCCGAGGTGCTTCGACGCCGTCAGCGCCATCTTGACCTGCTCGACCGCCCACTCCTGACGCGCCTTCGGATTGCCGCGCACCTCCGGTGCCGCAAACCCGTCGAAGGCCTCGTCATAGGCCGGGTGAACGGCGACGAGCTGGCCCTGCAGATGGGTGGAGAGTTCGGTGATCTCGATGCCGTTTTCGCGAGCCTTGCCGGCGAACTCGTCGCAATAATCCTTGGATGTGGCAGCCTTCTTGAGATCGATCAGCTGGCTGGCCCAGGTCGGCACCTGGACGCCCTTGTAATCGATGTCGGCCGCCCATTTGGTGATCGCGTCCCACGAGTTGAAAGGAGCAGTTTCGCCCGCGAACTGGCCGAGGAACAGGCCGGGGCCCTTGATCGTCTTCATGTCGTCGATCCTGTTTTGGATGGTATTTGAGCCACAACCTACGCAGCGGCTTTGTAAGCTCGCTCACCGGGTCAGAACGCTATGTCTGGGAAGCGAGGGTCTTGAAACTTTGCGACCAGCGACGCAGGAAACGATCCAAATCGACGGGATTATCATGCTCAGCCACATGAGCCTTGAGGTACGGAAGTTTTTCGAACTCCTCGAAGATCGGACGCCAGTCACTCACGCCATGTCCAAGATCGGCCCAGCCGTCTTCGAGGGCAGTGTCGTGGTTGGGCTGGACGTCCTTGAGATGGACCGCGACGACGCGTTCTGCCCGAGCCCTGAGCCAATCCAACGGAGCGCCGCCCGCTCTCAAAATCCAGCCGAGGTCTGCTTCCCAATTCATCTCAGGCGCAGCGTCGAGCAGAATGTCCATTGGAATAAGTCCATTTTCGACCGGTACAAACTCAAAATCGTGATTATGCCACGCGAAGTCGAATCCTTCGCCTCGAACTTTGTGGTCGAGTAACTCCAACCTTGCCGCTATTTTCTTCCATCCTGCAAGGTCGGCGGGCCGGTCTTCAGGGGCAAGCCATGGCGCGATCACAGTGTCGATGCCAAGCGTGCGAGCAATCGAAATCGCCTTTTCGAAGTTGCCTTCGAGAAGGTCGAGGCCGAAGTGTCCCTGAGGCATAATGAGACCGCGTTCATCGAGCAGCCTCCGAAACGCAGCTGGGTCCTCGTAGTTAGCGAAAAAGCCTTCTACTCCGTCGTATGCGGATGACTTGACCTGATCGAGGATTCTATCCCACGGCGTGAAGTTGCGCGCGGAATAAAGTTGAACAAGTGTCTTCATAGCTTATCTCCTGATGAGATGCGAAGGCCGGTGGCCTTGTCAAAAAGGTAAAGTCTTTCGAGGGGAAGATGGATAGGCAAAGTGTCTCCTGCCGAGACCGCCAACCTATCGCGGAACGTCGCGAGGATTTCTTCGCCTTGAAGTCGCAAGGCTATCTGGGTCTCCGCCCCAGTCGGCTCGTCGACTATGACTGTGGCATCCTTCGAGGGCTTTCCTTCACTGGCAAGTTCGATGTGCTCCGGTCTGATACCTGCAACGAGCGGCCGACCGTCGGCCGCGCTTGCCAAGCCCGGCGGCAAAGCAAACGTCAATCCACGTTCAGTGTGAAATTGGCCGCCCTCGACACGACCGTTGATAAAATTCATGGACGGCGAGCCCAGGAACCCGGCGACAAAAAGACTGTTTGGATTGTCGTAGAGGTCGAGAGGTTCCCCAACCTGCTCGATCCTGCCGCCATTCATGATGACGATCCGATCGGCCATGGTCATCGCTTCGACCTGATCGTGCGTGACGTAGATGATCGTGGTCTTGAGACGCTGATGAAGCGCCTTGATTTCCGTACGCATCTGCACACGCAACTTTGCGTCGAGATTGGACAGCGGCTCGTCGAACAGAAATACTTCGGGATCGCGCACGATCGCCCGTCCCATGGCTACTCGCTGACGCTGGCCGCCGGACAGCTGCTTCGGCAGGCGTTCCAGAAGCGGGACGAGATCGAGTATCTCCGCTGCTGCCCCGACCCGATCGTCAATCTCTTTTTGCGGCCTGCCCGCCAGCATGAGAGCAAAACCCATATTCTGGGCGACGGTTTTATGGGGATAAAGAGCGTAGGACTGGAATACCATCGCTATGTTTCGGTCTTTTGGTCGCGCGTCGTTGACGACCTTATCGCCGATCGAGACGGTGCCAGTAGTGATTTCCTCCAATCCCGCGACCATGCGCAGCAGTGTTGACTTGCCACAGCCGGAGGGACCAACGAGAATGATGAACTCGCCATCCTTGATGTCGAGCGAGACGCCGTGCATAACTTGAAGTGCGCCGTAAGATTTTGTGACGTTGTCTATAGAAACGTTTGCCATGGCGCCTTCACATCTCCTGCATCATCTGTTGAAAGATTTCGAGATCTTGCCGCGCATCGGCAATCGTCGTCTTCGCGGGAAGCCCCAGAGTGATGGCATCGTGAAAACGTTTCCATTCCACGACAAAGGCATCGCCTCGTGTCTGGTGGCCACTGCACGATGTGACGCCGAACGCCGTGTTTGGCGTGGTGACGGTGAGACGCGCAGGCTGGTGTCGGATGTAGGGTGTGTCATAGTCGACGCGGACGATCTTGTCCTGCGCATACACTTCAAGATGCGCATTAAAACGAGCGATTGCGTCAATGCCTGTTTCGAAATGGCAGATAAAATCTCCGTAGTCGAACGCTGCCGTGATAAACATGCCGTCACGACGGAAGCCGGCATGAAGGACTCGCTTCGGCATGCCGATGAGCTCCCGCATCGCCGAAATGTCGTGCGAGGAAAGTCCTAGCAGGAGATTGTAGACCATTGCGCGCGGAAGTTCGCTGGTGCCGATCGCCTCTATAAGTTTGGCATCAGTGTCTTTCCGGGTTCGATCGATCACCGACTGGGGGATGTCGTCGCCTCGAACCACTGATGACGTTGGCTCTACGAAAGATGAATTGGGACCGATGATTGCGTGTACGCGCGCGAAGTTGATCTGGTCTCTTAGACCCGCGACGATTTTGACCGCATCCTCAAAGGCGGGTGCGTGACGGCGCATGTAGCCGATCTGCACCGTCATTCCGGTTTCGGCCTCAACGGCCGCAAGAGCGTCTGCCTCTGCCAAGGTCATGCACATCGGCTTTTCGATTAGGACATGCTTTCCCTTCTGCATCGCTTCCATGGCGGTCGGAGCATGGAATGTATTTGGGTTGGCAACAAGCACCGCGTCAACCGAAGGATCGTCGAGCAGGGACGAGCTCTCATCGTAGAGTGCCGCTTCGGGAATGAGAGCGCCTACACCCTTGAGGACAGTGGGCGAGGCATCGCATAGGGCGGTGATAGCGAAGCGGTTTGAAAGTTCGCGCAGCGTTGGAATATGAAGAATCTGCGAAGCCTCGCCGCACCCGATGATGCCGATATTGATGATTTTTGACATAATGACTCCGATCAACCCTTCACGCCGCCGGCAATCGCGCCGTGGGTGATGAATTTCTGCACGAAAAGAAAGAGGATGAGGGTTGGAAGCATGGTCACGGATGCCGCGGCCGTGAGGCTTCCCCAATCTGTCGAGAATTGCTGCAGGAACATCTGTATGCCGACAGGAAGTGTCATCGCGGCCTTGGTGCGAAGGAATACGTTCGCAACAAAAAACTCGTTGTATGCGAGCAAGAAAGCAAAGATCGACACTGCAGCAAGCCCCGGCCCCGAAAGTGGCAACACGACCCGAAAGAATGCGCCGAAGTGACCGCAGCCGTCGATCAGTGCTGCTTCCTCCAGCTCCCGGGGAATCGTGTCGAAATAGCTTCGCGCCATCCAAGTGACGAAGGGCAGATTGATCACCCCGTACACAATGATCACGGACAGGGGAGTGTCGATAAGCCCAAGGGGACGGAACAGCAGGAAGAGTGGAATGAGAGCCAGGATGATGGGAAACATCTGAACTGCAAACAAGCCAGTGGAATAGACATCCAAAAGACGATTTTTGAAGCGAGAGAGCGCATAGCCCGCGAAGACGGCGCAAAACAAGGAGAACACTGTAGCACCAAGCGCGGTCACGACTGAGTTCCTCAGATAGCTGAGAAACGGTGTCCCCTCCATGAGGAACCGATAGTTCTGCAGCGATGGATCGCGAGGTATGATTGTCAGTCTTGCGACAATTGCTTCGGTAGGTTGAAGCGAATTGAACACCATGAGAATAATGGGCAGATTGATGACCGTGGCGATCAAAGTCATCGTGGCTGTCAGAGCCCAGTTTCTTTTGGTTCGTGTCATCAGCGCTTCTCCCTTTGCAGACGCAGGGCGACTGCAAAAATGACCATCAAAATGGCGAGGGTCACGAAAGAAACAGCCGCTCCCACGCCGACGTCGTTGCGGGCAAACGTGTAACGGTACGCAAGGACAACCAGGTTCTCGGTGGCGTTTGCAGGTCCTCCTTGAGCAAGGAGCCAAGGTGTATCGAAGTCGTTGACTGTCCAGACCGTCATGAGAAGGCAAAGGACGACTGAGATGCCGCTTATCGCCGGCATGGTGACATGCCGGAAGCTTTGCCACTTCGTTGCACCGTCAATATCTGCGGCTTCGTACAATGTGCGGTCGATTGTCTGGAGCGCTGCGAGAAGCGATAGGAGCATGAATGGAAACGAGCGCCAGATCTTGATGATAATGACCATTGCGATGGTCCAGTTGGAGCTGGACAGGAAGTACACGGGGTCGCCCCCGAAAAAGACGATGATCTGGTTGAAGAGAGCCTTGTCGTCGTTGATCATCCACCGCCACGAAACGATTGCCACGAGCGACGGGACGATCCACGGCAAAAGCAGCAGAACGCGGAACAGTCCTCGCCCTGGAAAATCCTTCAGCAACAGGAGCGCCAGGCCAAGTCCCAAGCTGTAGCAACCGATGATATTGGCAACGGCGAAGTACAGTGAAAAGCGAAGCGCATGCCAGAACGACGGGTCGGACAGAAGTTTGCCGTAGTTTCTCAGGCCGACAAACTTGCCGGCCTTAAGCAGCGAGCCATTGGTAAAGCTATACCAAAATCCCTGGATCATCGGGTAGCCGATAACGACGATCATCAGGATCAGGGACGGGAGAAGCAAGAGCAACGTCATCTGCAGGTCAGGGGTCAGAAACTGTCTGGCGCTGGAGCGCCAGACAGTTCGCTTCACGAGCGAGGCCGTCATCGGTTACTGTTCCATAATTTCTTGAAGATGTTCCTGAGCAGGCGTAACGACCTCGCCCGCCGGTTGACCCTGCCAGAGCTTCTGAACAAGGCTCATCATGAAACCATCACCGTCGATCTCGTTTAGCTGGGGAAAGGTACCACCGGCGGTAGCCGACATCGGCTTGACGATCGGCAGATAGTTTTTGATCACGAAGCTGACTTGATCGTTTTCAGTGAAATACGGATCTTGCTGGAAGGAGGCGCGTGCCGGAATGCCTCCAGCCTTACCCTCTGTCCAAAGAACCTTCTGGTTTTCGGACCACCAACGCAGAAATTTCAAGGTTTGTTGCGGGTGCTGGGTCTGCTTGTAGACCATGATGTTGTTGATCCAGCCAATCGTTCCCTTCTCGCCAGAAGTGGACGTGAGCGGCGGTACGACGCCGACCTTGTCCTTCTCTTTTCCTGCTTGGTCTGCGGTACTCGGACTCGACAGGTAAAACGCCGCCTTCCGGGCGACGAAACTTCCCAGCGCGTCGTCGTTCGTATAGCCGGCCGACGCCGGGTTAAGCACTTTCTCGGTCGCGAAGCTGGACAGAAAATTGAGCGCTGCAAGAGATTTTTCGCCGGTGAGGTTTGGCTTCTTGTGTGCGTCGAACAGGCCCCCGCCATTGTTTATCATCGCCGACAATATCCAATGCATTCCTGTCGCATCGCCGGAGGAAACGACACCGTAGGTACCGTCTTTCGTCACCGCCTTGCTGACGGCAAGAAATTCGTCCCAATTGGTTGGAACCTTCTGCCCGGCGGCTTCGAGAACGTCTTTCCGGTAGAAGAGCGCGCGAAGATCGATGGCCCACGGCAAGGCCACATAATGGCCGTCGTATTTCATTGCTTCCAATGTACCCGGCGCAAAATCCTTTGCGCTGCCGTCCGCTTCCATTTGCTTTACGAGATCATCGACCGGGTAAATGGCGTCCATGCTGTAAAACTGTACGGCCTGAAATCCAGCGCCGGTCGAAATGTCAGGAGCGGAACCAGACGCGATCGCTGTCACGTAAGTTTCATACCAGTTCGCCCATGGCACCGACCGGTAGGTCACGTGGATGTCGTCCTGACTTTTGTTAAAGTCGTCGACGAGCTGCTGGGCGCGCTGTGAGTAGGATCCCGGTCCCCAAACCTGGTCCCAGAAGTTTAGCTCGACTTGAGCGTGGGCGCTCGAAGCGGCTCCAGCAAGCAATGCAGCAAGCGGCAGAATGCGTAAAAAGTTTCGCACGGAATCTCCTCCCATTGATCTTCCCGCGCCGCCCTCCTAGGCGGCGAAATCGGGGCTATACAGACCATAATCAACTAAAACGGTTGTGTGGTGACGTCACCACATTGCATATTGATATGAGTAATGCAAGTGAGACGACAATGATTTCGAAGGAGATGAGATGCGTTCCCAAACGGCGACAATGGCGGACGTCGCGAGAGAAGCCCAGGTTTCCCCAACAACGGCGGCTCGTGTCATCCACAACAGAGGTTATGTCTCGGACGAGAACCGTAGGCGCGTCTTAGAAGCAGTTGAGAGCACAGGGTACCGCCCTAATCTGCAGGCTCGCTCTTTGAGAATGCAAAGGAGCTATTCTCTTGGGCTGGTGCTGTCTTCGGCGCGTGAAAACCCTTTCTACACGCACATTTCTCACGCCATCCGCACAGCTGCCAGCGACCGCGGCTTCTCGATGCTGACGGTCAATCACAGCTATTCCCCTGAAGCGGAGGTCAATGGGATAAAGCAGTTCCTCGAGCATGGGGTTGATGCGACGATTCTTTGCCATGCACTAGAAAATAAGAACGTCCAGCCGTTGATCCAGGCGGGTATCCCGGTCATTCAGGTCGAGCGCCACGATATCGAACAGGCATATTTCGTCGCCATTGATCCAGAGCCAGGGATGCGTGCAGCGGTTAAGTCCCTGGCCGATGAAGGCCACAGAAGAGTTGCCTTCATTGGTGCGCGCGCGACCGGCTTAAAGGACGGCGGTCCTGGCCACGCCGAACAACGACGAGCCGAAGCGTTTCAACAAGCGGTCTCGTTGTACGGACTTGACGAACAAGATTGCCCGGTCGTGCTCGGCGAGTATTTTCCGCGATCTCCGAACGATATGCTCCCCGGCCGCCGGCTCGCAACCATGTTACTGGACGATCACGGTTGCGCCGTCACCGCGATCATCGCCGGATCAGATATCCTGGCTGCTGGTATTCTTCAAGTTTTATACGAGCGTGGCTTGAACGTGCCGTCGGACATCTCTGTCATTGGCTACGATGACAGCATGGCCCAGTTTCTATCGCCTGCTCTGAGTTCGATCGCCCAGCCCTATCGGGCAATCGGCGATTCCGTCATGGAATTTGTTGAAGAGGCCGTGGGTCAAGACACGGGTAGCGCGAAGATTCGAGAGCGGTCGGTGTCGACTTCATTGGTATTGCGGAATTCCATTGGACCTGCTCCTGGAAGCTTTTAGGTTCTTCACGCCGGCTGTAATAGCGACCGAACCCGGTCTGCAGCAGGATCACATCTTCGGTCCCAGATAAATTTTCGGCAAGTGTCTGTGCCAGAAGATGTTCAACTGCATCCACGGGTCCAGCGCCGACCGTCGAAACCTTGAGAAGAGCCTCGGCAAATTCCTCTTCGCTAAAACCCAGTGATGTGACGCTCATATTAGGGCGCTGTCACGTTGTCGCTGGCTTAACGGCTGTTGGATAGTGGCGGCGAGATGAGCACGCGCACGATCAGCTATAGGAACCATAGCTTCCGACGCAGACTATTGCTCGCGCGGGTGGCTGTATTTTCGATTCTCTTAAGCCTGCGGCTGGTCGAGGAAATGCAGCTGGAGCGCGGAATTGGCGTCTGTCGCTCGCCTTGAAAGGATCAGAACCGTCGACAACTTGACCTGGTTTAGCTAAGCCGCTGGTTTGTTTGAACTCTTTTGGCATATTCCGCCATTATGGAACCGCTGCTCGTCTTGGAAAAAAGACAAAATTGTGACGCTGGGGCCAGTAGAGTGTTTGGCGATGACAACACTCTACTGGCCCCAGCGGCTAGCCGCGCCTCATGTCGGCTGTTCCCGCGCTGGAGCGTGTCTTTATTGGGAGGATACGCTCACCTTCAATTTGCGAGGTGCTCTGCGGCTTCGACACCCAGCTTGAGCGAGTCCTTTCCTAAATTCGGGTTCGCCTGCGCCTCCGCACGAACAATTTCGACATCAGTGATGCCGATGAAGCCGAAAATGTTTCGAATATACGGCGATATGAAGTCCATGCCTTGCGCTGGCCCGCTACTATAAACGCCTCCGCTCGCGATCAACGCAACAACTTTCTTGCCGGTGGGCAACAACCCTATCGGCCCCTGCTCACCATAGGTGCCGATTCCGATGAAGCCGCCCCTTTGTTCCGAGATGATTGCGCCCCGGGATTCCGGGATGATCTCGCCCCCTTGAGGCTGGGGTCCTGCTGGCTTTGATTGTTGTCAATTCATTCGGGTAGGGAGTCAAGATTTCCGGCGCTGATTTCGCCGCAAGCTTTCGCCGGATAGGTCGATGCGGTGGGCGTTATGAACGAGCCTGTCGAGGATGGCATCGGCGTAGGTTGGGTTGCCGATGATCTCGTG
>NZ_JBFRFF010000053.1:0-35351 GCF_052114685.1 Rhizobium sp. 2YAF20
CACGCTATTCAAGTGACCTTACGGATCGCGAATGGGAATTTATTGCACCATTGCTACCTGCGGCGCGGCGGCTCGGGCGTCCGCGTCGGGTGGATTTGAGGGAGGTGATGAACGCGATCCTCTATATTGCTTCGACCGGTTGCCAGTGGCGCATGCTGCCGAAGGACTTCCCGCCATGCTCGACGGTGCAGCGTTATTTCTACGAATGGCGTGCGATGCGGTTGTGGAGCCGGATCAATCATAGTCTCGTCATGACGACGCGAGAATTGGAAGGAAAGCAAGCGTCACCGACGGCAGGCGCAATTGACAGCCAGAGCGTCAAAACCACGGAAAGCGCTGGGATCAAAGGCTTTGACGCTGGCAAGAAGATCAAGGGCCGCAAACGTCATATCATTGTCGACACACTCGGCTTGATGGTTGGCCTGATGGTTCACAGCGCCGACATTCAAGATCGGGACGGTGCTCCCGATCTCCTGAAATCCATTCGGCACCGCTGGCCGTGGCTGCTGCACATCTTTGCCGACGGCGGATACGCCGGGGCAAAGCTGAATAGACGGTTGGAGAAAATCGGCAAATGGACACTCGAAATCATCAAGCGATCCGACAAGGCCAAAGGCTTCGAGCTATTGCCACGCCGATGGGTTGTTGAGCGAACCTTCGCGTGGCTCGGCCGATGCCGCAGGCTGGCCAAGGACTTCGAGAAATCAATCGCCTCAGCCGAGGCCTGGATTATGATCGCTCACATCCGCATGCTCACCAGGAGGCTCGCAAGATACTATATTTATTGATGTCTTTTCGAATCCGCCTCTAAGAATGGATATCCCGTCCGGACGCACGTGCACATGCTTGAGAGTAAGCTTCTGCCGAACGAGCATCGCCATTAGTTTCGGCGAGGGTCGGAACGGTTTCCTTCGTTCTGCAGCTGGTAAATTGTGTCGTTATTCCTCTGCAAATTGAAGGCTGGAATGCGGTAGGGGTTGCTCTTTAGCATCTGGCGTAAGTTTTCGGAGGGTTTGACATTTCCTAATACTGGACCAGTTGCCTTCTTTGGCGGCGCCGGACCTGGAGGGATAGTGCTTGGGAAGTTGGTGACCCGAACATCTTGTGGACCAGGCTCTTCCACTTCGCTGAAGGCAAAATCAACGATTTCGGTAGACTTGTTTTCTGCCCTCAGAGTGCCAAGCGTGACAAACTTACCGTTAGCGAAATCTGGCCCAGCGCCAATATTGCCGTCCGTGACGACTGTCACTGTGTAACCGAACGTTTTAACTTTATCGCTGTTCTTCTTGTCTGCCTTGCCCACGGCGATGGTTTCGCCTTTACCCGTGATATGCATGATCTGATTGATCCATTTCGCGATGTCATATTTGGACTTGGGCGTCAGCCGCGCCTTTTGCGGGTCATCGCATTTCAAATCGTGAAGATGGATCAAGTTCATGTTGATTTGAACCTTCCCACTCATTTCCCGTGATTGCGAGATGGACGCGTCTCCACCAATAAGGAGGCGATCAACATTTGCGGGGACGATCCATTTAAGAGCGTCCACGCTTGCTGTGCCGACCAGCTGGGAGGTTTCAGTAATGCTGTAACTGACGGTCCAGCTATCGGGATCGATGGGCCTTTTGGGGTCGTTTGCTTGTACCCCGGTAATGTCGGTGACCCCAAAAGCTTCACGCAATTCGCATTCGACGGCTGTAGACAGTGAATCGATTTTGTTCGGGTCGGAAAATTTGTCCGTTGGCCCGGTTGTGCAAGCCGTGAGAGTGATTATCGAACACATCGTGAATGTGAAGCGATTGAAATTTCGCATGTTGTCCCCCGACGCCCAAGCGGTCAGGTTAACAATTCATTTGTGTTTGTCTACTGAATTAAAACCTATAGGCGAACTGCATTTACCGATTTCGGCGCGGGCTTTTGACAATGTGCCGGAAATGCATGTAGCTTTGTAGAGACCTGATCGCTTACCTGAACTCGGTGTTCGTGCTGGATGCAAGCCCAAAAAGGTCGTGAGGAAAAATCCACAGCGGTCATCCCATGGCCACGAGGCCAAGCGGACTGGACATGGCGTCCCGTCACCGGAATAATCGTGTCGATCATATTCGACGTCATTTGGAGGACTTTATTTCTCGGAACCGGCCCCTAGTTGGCGATCTATGACCCCGCGATCGTTGAGAAAGCGGACGTAGGCTTGGGAGGTAGCGGCATATTCGTTAGCGCTGGTTAGATGGTTGCTGACCAAGTCGTCCCAGAGTAATTCCTTGAACTGTGCAGGGGCTTGGCAATACGCGGACACAAGGCCATCGATAAACGCCATCCTTTCCCGGCGCCGTTCCAGGAGATCGATCCGCGAAAGCTTAATGACAGCGTCAGTCGCCTTTGCCCTAAAACTATCTGGTCGCGCGGCAATAGCCTCCCGTAGGAATAAAAAACGGTCGGCAGGTTCGTCAGCGTAAGGGTCGATGAGGTTATCGTGCGATTTCTCCGGATCGGTGGAGAAGTGGTCGCCTTTATTCTCATTACATACGTCGCATGCCAACGTCAGGTTTTCCCAAGCATAGGCCTTCGTTGGCACCTTCGAATTCGGGGCGATGTGCTCGATGTCTCCGTGAGTGATGTGCCGAAGTTTGCTCTCGCAATAAAAGCTTCGTCTACCGGGGCTAATCGGTTTTTCTAAGTATCGCCCGAAATAAACATCCCATTGCCGATCAATATGCTCTGCGAGTTCGATGGTTTCCTGAATGCTATCTTCGCATGTCATGGGCTTAACCGAAATTGCTCTTAAAAATATGCGTGCAATGATCGGCGTACGGGCGCAAGAGGTTGATTGCTCTTAGATGAGGCTGGGTCGTAAACGCCTCCCTCAACGCGAACGGCGCAATGTCCGATAATGAATGTTATCGGTCATTAGCGTGAGAAAACGCAAATCGAAGCATTCGTAGCTAAGACCGCATGTGTTCAAGCGGCGGAGTGCGGTTTCAAAATTTCCTACAAAAACCCGTTGACAGGTATGGCAATTTCAAAAGACATTTGGATACCGCCTTCGGAAATTCGAAATGCTCCCCCAAAATCTCCTTACTCTAGTGAACCCCAGTTCACTCGATCACCTGCCTTTGGCACTGCCCGCGAATGCCAAATTTGAGTACCAGGCTCGGTTTTTGCCCAGTGGCCCCGATGCCGCGATTGAGTTAACACCCACAGTCACGCGGACCTACATCAATGGCGCCGTCTGCGAAGTGGAAAACGCCTTCACCTTTTTCGTAGACAATTATCAACAGTCACTCGCTCGTGCTTATCGGAAGCTGGCAAAACGAAGGAGCGAAACGGTAGTTCTTACCGGCCGCTGGCACGCAAAGAGTTTGAAGACCGCATATTTTGAGGCGGTTTTGCTTCACGTAGTCGATGTCGCCGGTGGCGTTCGCACGATACGTTATGACCTTGAGATCTTTGACAATGACTACCACCAGAGCGCTATGGGTTTCTTTGCGAGAGGGGAGATTTGCGCTGCTGTTTTGACCGCATTGCGGCTATGGAGCGATAAGCTCACTTCACCAATGAAGCGAGATTTGACATCGTATGGCGCTCCCATCGTGGACGGAGTGGCCTGGCTTTCGGACGATGCGACCGCGCCCCCGATCTTCTGCCACAATGATTGGCCTGTCGGGCTAAGCAAACAAAGCCTCGAAGAATCCTTGAAATTGAATCCTGTGGTGAAGTCCAACTCGTTAGAGAAGCCAGTCACTGGTCCGATTAGCCTGGGACATCTTATGAACGCGACGAGTGTCCCAATATATTATACGCAGATCGACCTTGGTGACGGAGAACTGGACGAGCCCCAGGCTCACTACTACCAACGCGACGAGTGCTGCTGGTCTGATACGCTGCTTTTCGAAACCTCCGAAATTGAGGGCATGTTATTTGCGAGCGAATGGGTAGGCGAAAGCGATTCTATCCTATTTCGCACTCTTGTTTGATCAAGCTAGAGGCCGAATTTGATATGGCCGTTGCCGCATCTCAAAGAACCTTCCGTACAAACGCGTTGCCCCATGTCGCGATGGAGTCATCGGGTATCGACCCGCTGGCTTTCAGTTGGTCGACCGTCTTTGCGGCAGCGTCAGGGTCGAACGTCCTATTCAACGTGATGGCGAACCAACCGTTGCTGGCAAGGTATGCGGTAACTGGCAGTGGCGAGCTGCGGACATATTGCTCCGTCTCGGCGTAGTTGTTGAAGCTCTTCACCTGGACGAATTGCTTGCCGTACGGACCGGCTCCGAACTGGGTGACCCAGACCCAAGAATGGAACAGGTATCCGACTCGGGTGCCCACTTTGGCGTGATACCATTTCCCGGTATCATCCAGGATAGTCACCGGGCTGCCATTCATGAAGCTTTCGACGGTCGGCGATTTCGAGGTCGGTCCGACTTTCAATGCAGCCTTACCATCGTAGCTTTGTATCCTTCCGGTTTTAGCGTCCGGAATAGCAAACGATGGCTGCGGCTCGGGTGTTGGCGGAAGGCTCGCAACGGCTGGAGCCGGTGGCAGGGCTGGAGGTGGGGCAGGCGATGGCGTTACCGGCGCGGATGCTGCGTCGGTGGCGGAATCAGATGGGTTCAAGGCAAGGCGATATTGCTTCATCTCGCTGCCTGACAGGTATCGTATGTCGTTGCTGTCGTAATTGAGGGATAGCTGCAGCAGGCCGGGGTCGACACCCATTTCAGTCATGTACGCAATGACCTGGGCAGTTATCCGCTGGACCTCTGACACAGCATCCGTCACGTTCAAGCCCGACGTGTCGGAAAAGGAGGATCTGTGAACCCCAATCGATCCAGGCTCAGCGAAACGTAGTACGCCGCCCATGAAAGCCAGCGAACACGCTGAGGCACATTCCGAGGTCCTGACTTGGAACGTGACCAGACGTAATGAGAGAATGAGGCGGCCAAGTTCGAGTGCCTTTCCAACATTGCCGCCGGGAGAGTTAAAAAATACGGCCTTCACATTGCCGCTTTGGACGGTGCTCACAAACCTTGAGAGGTCATCATTGGGCTCAAATGCGCCGCTGACAACGACGAAGCCGGTCCCATCGTTTCCACGGCCGGTCTCGTAGGTGAGGGATGCGTCCGCAGAGGTACCCCAACCCACCGCCGTTACCGCAACAAAACAGATCGCAATTAGACGTCTAGACCACCCAATCCCGAACACATTAGGCCCCACAAAACGCCACCAATACCAGTGCGGCATACTGATTTAAGTCTTAGCGCACAGCAAGAGTTGTTTGGCGTGAACTATCGTAAAGAGAGCGCTGGGGCGGTTGCCTGACGGTGTTAATCCCGCCATGGTAAAGCTGCAGTCGGCGCAATATGAGGCATTCTATCGATGTGGGGTCTAGTCGCATTCATTTCGGCAATCGCGCTCTCCGTCGCACCCGCGCTGGCATGCGATCAAACCATCGTGCTCACCAATTGGAAATCTTGCGCGGTAGGCACCCTGAGCGAACAAGGTGGCTCGTCCGGCTGGGATGCTGTGCCGACGTGGACGAGAAGTCCGAAGCTCCAGCCGTTCTTCTTCCAAGACCCACGCTTGCTTGCCAGCCACGGCCTCTGCAACGAAAAATTCCACCGTGTTGTCCTGTGCCTTCCAGGCTGGAAAGAAACCACCGATAAGAATGCATGTTGGTTTCTAATCTGTAGCGGGCATCAGGCCGCAGGGTAGTCTTTTAATGGACGTTGACTGACATGTGTAAAGGGAGAAGACCGGCTCGGTGCTATTGCAGCCGAGATAATGCGATTGCCGACGGGCAGGTTTTAATTCGGAGGCCGAGTTCAGGTGCCTGTGATCGTTTTCATCTGCATTTAACGTTTGTAAGTTTTCAATTCGGCAAAGAAACGAAGGGCATTCTCGTGGCAAAAATTCAGTTTGACGACATAGGCAGCGACGATAATGAGATGCTCGTCTATGGGCTTTTTTCAACAGGCGAAGAGATCATAAGTTTCGGCGATCGCGGGCTTGCCGAGATATTGACCCGCATCCAGGAAGACAATCACTTCGAGGTCAAAGCGATTTATGAGGATGTGAAAGCGAGTGGACTGACGGACTTCAAGATCAGTTTTGAAATCGAGGAGGACGGCAATACCTCCGGCGTCTTCGACCTGAAGGCGGTGGTCGATGGCCACGAGTTCCATCTGGGCTGCTACTTCGTGTTCGCTGAGGGCAACGGAGTACACGGACTGCTTTCGGGAGTAAGAATTAGGGAGCGCTGGGCGGAGGATGCGTAGCGAGCCGCCTTCGATAATGAACTTGCAGTTGATTAGTGCCCTGCTGCCTGCCCGGTGGCATCCCAATGGAACGTCACATCATCGCCGAGAGCTAACGGTCCGAACGTCAAATGAACCGCACTTTCTCCCGACAGGAACTCTACGACCTGGTCTGGTCAACGCCAATCCTGCAACTTGCAGATCAATTCGGGATTTCTGATCGAGGCCTGGCGAAAACTTGCGAGCGTTTTCACATAGCGGTACCCGGACGCGGTTATTGGGCCAAGATAGAGGCTGGTCTGCCCGCAACAAAAACACCGCTTTGGAAGACTGATAACTCCGCATTCCAGACCATTGAGATCGGTGGGGCCCAGCACCGGGGTAATCCTCAATTGGCGTTTGCGGCCAAGGCAGAGCAAGATGCTGTTTTAGCCGCCGGAGCCGAGCCTGCTACAAAGGTGAAAGCACCAGTTGTCAGGAAACCTGTTGCCGAGACTGAGGCAGTAAACGAGACGCCCGCGCCTGTAACGTTCGAGGCCGTGAAGCGGCCGCATTCAGTGGTTGTAGGGATAGTGCTCGAACTTAGAAACGCAATTCTTGACCGAGATGGTGAGATATCGATCAAAGGAGTTCGTATCCACAAGGATTCGCGGGCGAGAACCATTGCATTTCTTCATCACCTTGCCCTAGCTTTGGAAGCCCGCTCGGTCTCCTTGGGTCAGGACAACAACGGTCTCAAAGCAGAAATCGCTCCAGACGCGATCCGGTTCGAGATTCTTGAAGGTCGGAGCCTAGAGAAGCACGACCCGACTCCGAGCGAGTTAAGGAAGCAACTGGAATACGAACGGCGACAAGACCTTGCCCGCCGCCGAGGACAGTGGCTTCCACACGAGAGCTTCTATCCTGAGTACGATTATCACTACTCTTCGAAGTTGTCGTTCGAGGTCCACAATTGGGCAGATGGTGCCCGGAAAAAGTGGTCTGATGGCAAGCGACAGACCCTTGAAGGCGTTCTTGAAAGTATTGCTGACGGTGTCCTCTATCACTTGCATTTCGATAAAGCTCGCCGGGAAAAACGCGAAGAGGACGAAAGGCGATGGCAGCATATGGCTCGTCGTCGTGAACTGCAAACGCGGAGAGCAGACCGAGAGCAAAAACGAATTCTGTTCCTTGGCGAACTAGCAGCCTATCAGAAGGAAGCCGAAGAGCTAAAGGTGACAATTGCCAACGCTACGGCCGTTATCGCTCAGGGCGAACCGGAATATCGGCGGATGATCGAATGGGCGGAAAGCCGACTTGCTTATCTAGAAGCACAAAACGCGCTTGGGCCCCTCACAGCCAACTTGAAATCGCAGAACCTGTTTCCGGAGAACGATGAGCTGTTTGATCCAGAAGGCGATCCGCCTTGAGGTGAGGTCACAAGGCACGCGTTCGCTTTCTAACCGGGTCCCATAAGCGCGGTTGCCACTAACTCATTTAAAGATCGGGTGCCAATAGTGTTGAAGAAGTTCGTTAGCTTTGAGCTGGGCGAGATGCACCGGCGCAGAGATAGAATTGACTGTCTGGAACTGACTTTTGAGCGTGTTATCAATAGCCTGAGTGGTGGGAGACGGTAGGCCAAGCACCGTTCCAAAAACGGTTTTCGGTACTGCAACGGATTCTGGGATGAGTAGCTCCATATTCATGTCTGCAAACGCAAACCCCAAGAATACGATGTGATTTGCCTCCGCGATCACGTTTCGCATCGTGGCGACCACCTGATGCTCGGTTTTGCGCTCCATGAAAGTATGGATTTGCTCCACAGCGTTGACGAGATCGGCGGCATTGTTCCGTGCTCCAAACGGAATGGCTGACGCCGCTGTGTTCTCTGATCGGCCGGGATAATTGCCTACTTGTCCGTAGGGATGGATAATCCTGAGGCGCCCTGAAAGCTCCAGCGCCCGAGGCATATCGATAAGGAAGTAAGTAGACAGGTAATGGGCGAGGAAATGCTCGATGCACCGGTCGTAATTGAAGGTGATAATCGAAACGTCGTGAAACAAGTTGTTGAGGTCTTCACTCACAGCTTCTTCCGACACCAATTTGCAGAAGGTGTTCATCCAGTAGTTTTCAGCCTTTCCGAGCGGAAGCTTGCCCTCGCCATTGAGGCGGATGTCGCACGTGCTCTCTTTCGCAAGGATCGAGGATGCGATTGCGATCTTGCCCAGCGTGACGATGTGGCCATTGTTGGCGTGAGTGGCCAAGAAGTTGTCGATGGATAGCGCTCCAGGCATCGCTTCGGCAATTTGATTTGCCGCCTTGATGTATGGGTTGATATCAAAGGGCTGCGGTCGGCGGTTGTAGATTTCGACCAAGGCGGCGCCGATGTTGCCATCGGTAAATCCTGATGGGCCAATTTTCATCTTTTCGATGATGATTTTGCGCAATTCGTCGCCTGTCGGGAGACTAACCTCTTTGCTGCCGCCTGCTCCTACGACGAAGACGGTCTTGTGTTTGAACAAATCAGTGCCCCCTAAATGCGTTTTGGCAGCCTACCACTGGCTGTGACGGCGAGCGCGGTGAACGCGGAATTATCCCCAAAAGAAAAAGCCCTCCGGAGAGGGCTATATTTGGTATGTGGCTTCAAACATGTCGAGGTCGAAGAATGCCCACTCGACGAGGTGGCTTACCTTCCAGAGGAAGGCAACAGCCTACCAATCATTAGGAGCGGATCGAAAAAATGCCGTCTGCAAACTGATGCGCGGGTCCAAGTGCCGGAAGAAGAAGCGAGGGCCAATAAATTTGCTTGCATCACAGGTTGCAGAGCCGCATCTGTGTAATCGAGGAAATCATGGGAGATTCGGTTCTGTGTCAATTGCGGGAGTGGTAGTAAGTTCCGAGAAAATCACGATTATCGAAGGAACGAAAAATTCAGACGGGACCATCACCCTAATCAAAGACGAAGTATTCGATCTTGAAAAGGGCGATCGCCATGCAGGCTACGTAGCAATGCATAAGCGCATCCACGACCGGCTGTTGCATGGAATCGACGCCGTGGTCCTTAAGGCAAGTTCCGCCGGAAAGTTCACCGGCACCCAGGCAGCATTGTTGTCAGCGGAACTGCGTGGCGTTTTCATTTCAGCCATTCCCACGCAGGTCACGGTAAAGCAGGAACATGTCAAGGCTTTGAGCAAGATTGGATCGCGGAAGGTAAGTGATTACACGAAGGACGATAGCTGGTGGAATGAACATTTCAAGGGTGCCTGCCGGAAGGCCAGTCGTGAGGCGGCCTATCTAATCATCGGCGCTGGGGACTGATGACCCATTACATTGCCACACTTCCGAAAATCGGCACTCTGGGGAAGGGTGCCTTTGGCGAGGTGCATTTATGTCAGGACGGGGCTCACGGACCCGTCGCTGTAAAGTTTTTCTACAGCGCCAATTTTGCGTCACAAGCGGAGTGGATGCTTGCTTGCACTGACGCGCTTGCCGAAGCCCAAAATATGAAAGCGCTTGAACATAGCCATGTGGTCCCGATCTATCAGGTTCTCCAAGGGCTGACTGGCGATGAATTCCTGATCGTGATGCAGTATTGCGATAAAGGCTCGATAGCGTCTGTCACCGCGACCAATGTCGTTAAGCTCGCCGATGCAAAGCGAGTAATACGCGATGCTGGGATTGGCTTGTGCTACATCCACAACAAGGGTTTTGTCCATCGAGACATCAAGCCGGACAATATTTTCAAGAATGCTGCTGGCCATGTGAAGATTGGCGATTTTGGTTTTGTAACCGACCAGCTCATATTGGGCTACGTAGGGGGTGCAGGCACACCCGAATACATTTCGCCAGAGGTGTTCGCGACCTCGCAATGCTCAATGCTGACGGACATCTATTCTTTAGGTGCTACCTTCCTTCACGTCGTTTCAGGCGATTTTTGGTTCAATCGGCCAAATAAACACTGCATTTTGGGGTCGTTCGATTTCAAGGGCGCGAACTACCCGACGATAGTCGGAGACTACCTATGTTTGCCGCATATCCCTGTCGAGTGGCGCAACGTGATCAGAAGAATGACCCATGCTGACCCCGCAAAACGCTACCAGTCCATGGAGGACGCGGTGAACGCAATCTCCCGGTTGCCGGTGGTTAGTGACTGGGAATGCGAAGTCCAAGCACACAAAGTGTCGTGGTCACTCACCAAGGGAAAAAGGAAGTGGCGGGTAGATTGGACAAATTACTTCACGAAAGACGAAGCATGGACGGCGTGGACCGAGGATTTGTCAGGAAATGGACGGAAAACTCTCGGCAAAAGCGACAAGTCGGATAAGCCGCTCAAACGCTACAGAGCCCTGCAGAACTGGTTTTCGGAGCGATCACCCTAGCGACCAGCGTTCAATCTGGTAGGAACCAAGCGCAGTTCACCGTTGAGACCAATCGCGGACTTGCTTTCGCCTTGCTGCTCGCGGGCCAAGGAAGTCCTGTCATCTTGGCAGACCATGCAAAATGCCAGATTGGCAGACACGCAGGTTGGGGGCACCCACTCTCTGTCGCAGAAGCGGCATCGTGGCTTCAAAAGAGCGTAACGACTCTTCAACATTGCATTGCTCCCCAGTCTTCGTGTGAGAATAAACCATGAACATGGCAGTGATAAGAGGTATTTTACAACCCGGTCTCATTTGCCGGAGTCTATACAGAAATGGTTTACGGGTGTTTTCGTTGCATGATCGAATTTAGCCGTTGAAGTTGGCTTGTGGCTTTCGGACACGAGTCGGTATCAGGTACATCCAGGCGATGCCGCTAGTCCAGCGCCAGCAGCAGCTGTGGCTCCAATTCCTCGCTTGATCGCTCCAGCGAAGACAGGGTAACGCCGAGCAATCGTATTCCTTTGTCAGTGGGGAAAACCGGGTCCAACAGGATATCAGCAAGGCTCACCAGTTCACGAACGTCTGCGACAGGCGCACTGATGGTCTTGCTGCGCGTGATCTGCGTGAAGTCGGCATATTTGACCTTCAGGGTCACCGTCTTGGCACGAATTCCGTTGGCCACGCTGTAGCTCCAGACCTTATCGATCAGCGGCTGCAGGAAGGCCCGAGCTGGCTCAATAATATGGATGTCTTCGGCAAAGGTATCCTCTGCACCAATCGACTTGCGTACACGATCAGGCTTGACCTCGCGATTGTCGATGCCACGGGCAATGCCGTAGAAATAAGGTCCGGATTTTCCGAAATGCGCGGTCAAAAAGGCGACGTCTTTCCCCCGCAGGTCAGCGCCCGTTTCGATCCCGAGGCGATGCATCTTCTCCGCCGTGGCGGGACCGACGCCATGGAATTTCTTGACCGGCAGCGACTCGACGAAGATTGGTCCATTCTTCGGCGTAATGACGAACTGTCCATTTGGCTTGCGCTGATCGGACGCCATCTTCGCCAGGAACTTGTTGTAGCTGATCCCGGCCGAGGCGGTCAGATCAGTCACGGCCTTGATCTTCGCCCGGATTTCCTCGGCAATTTCGGTGGCAATCTCCATGCCCTTCAGGTTCTCGGTGACATCGAGATAGGCCTCATCGAGCGACAGCGGCTCGATCATCGGCGTATATTCGGCAAAGATTTCGCGTATCTGCTGCGACACCTGCTTGTAGACATCGAAGCGTGGCTTCACGAAGATGAGGTCCGGGCATTTGCGTTTGGCGGTGACCGATGGCATGGCGGAATGGACGCCAAACTTTCGTGCCTCGTAACTTGCTGCTGCAACGACACCACGGGCGGCCGATCCGCCGACGGCGAGCGGCTTGCCACGCAGCTCCGGATTGTCACGCTGGTTCGGCAAATCGGGTGAAGGGGACGACGCAGCGGTTCTCGACACCGAGCCAGCGCGTCCAGTGCTTGCTGGTCGTATTGCGAATGTTGGTCGTGCCGCCGTCTGGTTCCATCTTCAGCAACTCCTCGAAATCCACCGGCTTGCCCTTGGCCCGCAGCTTGTCGGCGCGTTTGGATGTCGCCTGATAGAGCGCTTGCTTGGAGCTGGGCATGCCCCAACGGACGCTTGCCAACTGCCGCTCAGCGTTGCCGATGTTGCGGACGATAGGGGCGAACCGATCCGGATAGACGTCGATGGACGGCTCCATGTTGCCGATGATGTCGTGGGTGATCGAAACGAATGAGCGGATGGCCTGCTGGTTGGTCGTCACGTTGTAGAGGTTGCACATTGTTACGCTCCGCCGTCCACGTTTCCGATAACGATACCGGCTTCGGTGAGACAGGGAAACCGCGTCTGGCAACGATCCACGCCGTCCTCGCCATTCATCTTTTCGCATCCGAGCGCCACCCGTCGCCTGAGATCGGCAAAACTGAGCCCAGCTCCATGTTGCTTGACCAGCGCCTTGCGATCCAGTTCGCCATGCCGATTGCAGGCTTTGCATTCAACGGTGATGATCGCACCCCTGAAGTCCCGAAGTGTCAGCAGCCCACTCATCTCATTGTCTTTCTCAGTCTTCAAAAAAAGCTGGCAGTGGATCAATGCGCCATCCCGCTGATCTCCTTCGAAGATTCCGGGTTCGGACATCGCCGTTGTCCCTCGGTGTCGTGTCCACCCGAAACATGCCGATTGACTCATTCAGCCAATGCGAACAAATACAGAACATAATCGTTGTCATCAAGCCATCAATCTCGCGCCGTCGGGAAGGAATTCATGCCGCATACCGCATCCAACGCGATCCTGTCTGAGCTGCGTGATCGCATCGCGCATCTGGAAGGCAGCGCCCGGAGGAAAGGGGAAGTGCTGCCATTCGGCATCGAAGAGATCGACAGCAGGCTGCCCGGAGGCGGACTGGCGCTCGGCGCTTTGCACGAGGTCGCAGGCGGCGGTGCCGATGCCATCCACGGTGCTGCCGCCGCGCTCTTCGTGGCAGGCATCGTCGCCCGGACCAAGGGCAAGGTCCTCTGGTGTCTGACGCGGCCCGACCTGTTCGCCCCGGCACTGGCGCAAGCCGGGCTTCATCCGGACCGCGTCATCTATGTCGAGGCAGGCAGGGAAGAAGACGTGTTGGCGAGCTTCGAAGAGGGCTTGCGCTTCGGCGGCCTCGGTGCGGTCGTCGCGGAGATCGTCCGGCTATCGATGCCGACCTCGCGCCGCCTGCAACTTGCGGCCGAGGGGTCGGGCACACTCGGTATGGCGCTGAGGCGATGGCGACGTCCGACGGAGGCTGCCGATTTTGGCATGCCGACGGCCGCCACCACACGATGGCGCATCAGTGTGCGGCCATCCGAGCCGCTACCAGTGCCCGGTATCGGCCGGGCGCGGTGGCTGGCGGAGCTGATCAGGGCAAGAGCAGGAGAAGCTGCAGAATTCGAAATAGGTGCATGTGATGCCGAGGGTCGTGTCTCTTTGTCTCCCCTTTCTGCCGACCGACCGGATCAGGCGGGCAGACGCTTCGCTGCCGGTTGAGACGCCGATTGCCGTCATTGCCCGCAGCGGATCGAAACGCACGGTGGTGGCCGCCGATCATGCCGCCCTGAAGGCAGGCGTACGGATCGGCATGGCGGCGAGCAAGGCGCAGGCGATGATCGCCGGATTGCACATGGTCGACGCCGATCCAGCGGGCGACGAGGCAGCGATCCACAAGTTGGCGCTCTGGGTGCTGCGGCAATACACCCCGATTGTCGCGACCGACCTGCCGGATGGCATCGTGCTGGACACCGAAGGGGCCGATCATCTCCGTGGCGGCGAAGCTCTGATGCTGTCGGGGTTGGTGAATGCGTTCCGGGCGCGGGGTCTTCATGCGCGGGCCGCCATCGCCGATAGCTGGGGTGCCGCCTATGCGCTGGCTAGGACGTCGGCGCGAGAGACGACCATCGTTCCAATTGGCGATACCGCCAATGCCGTCGTCCATTTGCCGATCTCGTCGTTGCGGCTGCCAGCCGACATCGTCACCGGTCTTCGCGTCCTCGGCTTCAATACGGTCGGCGAGCTGTCGGCGACGCCACGAGCGCCGCTGGCACTGCGTTTCGGTCCAGAGGTCGGTCGCCGCCTGGATCAGATGCTTGGCAGGTTGGCCGAGCCCATCGATCCGATCCGCTCGCCGGAGCTGGTCGAGGTCACCAAATCCTTCAGCGAGCCTATCGCTGCCGCCGAAACCATTGCCAAATATGTCGGCAGGCTGGTGGTCCAGCTCTGTGGCGAACTTGAACAGCGCGGCCTCGGCGTCCGCCGTGCCGACCTGCTGATCCACCGGGTCGACAACACGCTGCAGGCGATCCGCGCGGGCACGGCCAAGCCAGTGCGGGATATCAAACGGCTGACCAAGCTGCTCTGCGACCGCATCGAGCAGATCGATCCTGGCTTCGGCATCGAGAAGCTGTCGCTGGCAGCGACGATGATCGAACCGCTGGAAGAGCGGCAGGCGATATCGTCGCTGGTGGAGGACACGGTCGCCGACGTCACGCCGTTGCTCGACGTGCTCGGCAATCGCGGTGGTCAACGGCTCTACCGTCTGGCTCCTGTGCCAAGCGATGTGCCCGAACGCAACGTCCAGAGGATTAGGCCCGCAGCAGAGGAGGGTGGAGCAAGCTGGCCGACCGGCTGGCCGCGCCCAACCCGTCTGTTCCTGCATCCGGAAGAGATTGAGGTCATCGCCCTGACGCCGGACCATCCGCCCGCCTCGATCACCTGGCGTGGCAAGCGCCGTCGGATCAAGCGTGGCGATGGTCCCGAGCGTGTCTATGGCGAATGGTGGCGGCGCGACGCCGAGATGGAAGCGGTGCGCGATTATTACGCCATCGAAGACGAAGACGGCCAGCGCTTCTGGGTCTATCGCTCCGGCGACGGCGTCGATCCTGCGACCGGCAATGCCAAATGGTTCCTGCACGGGATATTCGGATGAGATACGCCGAGCTTCAGGTCACCAGCCATTTCTCGTTCCTGCGTGGGGCGTCGGGATGCGACGAACTGTTTGCCACTGCCAAGGTTCTTGGGATCGAGGCGCTTGCCATCGTCGACCGCAACAGTGTCGCGGGCGTCGTCCGCGCCTGGGAAGCCGCCAGGCAAACCGGTGTTCGTCTCGTCGTCGGCTGCCGCCTCGATCTTGCCGACGGCATGTCCTTGCTGGTCTACCCGACCGACCGCCCCGCCTATGCAAGGCTCTGCCGCCTGCTGTCGCTTGGCAAGGGCCGGGGCGGCAAGGGCAAGTGCATCCTCGATCTGTCCGACGTCGCGCTCTACGCCGAAGGACTGCTCGCCGTGCTGCTGCCCGACGAGGCGGACGAAGAATGCGCCGTGCGGCTGCGCAAGCTGAAGGCGCTGTTTGGTGACCGCGCCTATATGGCGCTAACGCTGCGCCGTCGCCCCAATGACCAGCTCCGCCTGCATGACCTCAACAATCTCGCCACGCAGTTTCGAGTGCGGTCGGTGGTCACCAACGACGTTCTGTTCCATGTCCCGGAGCGTCGCCAGCTTCAGGACGTGGTGACCTGTGTGCGTAACCGCTGCACCATCGACGAGGCAGGCTTCCTGCGCGAGCGCCATGCCGACCGCTTTCTGAAGCCGCCGGAAGAAATGCACCGGCTGTTTGCCCGCTATCCCGAGGCGCTGGGGCGGACAGGCGAGATCGCCGAGCGCTGCAAGTTCGATCTTGCCGAACTCACCTATCAATATCCGGAGGAGGCGTTGCTCCCCGGTCTTAGCGTCCAGCAGTCGCTGGAAAAGCTCACCTGGCAGGGAGCGGCTGAGCGCTATCCCGAAGGCGTCCCGGAGCATGTCGACAAGGTGCTGCGCCACGAACTCGATCTCATCCGCAAGCTCGATTACGCACCATATTTTCTCACCGTCTTTTCCATCGTCAGGTTTGCCAGATCGCAGGGAATCCTTTGCCAGGGACGGGGGAGTGCGGCCAATTCCGCCGTCTGCTATTGCCTCGGTGTCACCGCCATCGATCCCGACACCAATGACTTGTTGTTCGAGCGCTTCGTCAGCGAGGAGCGCCGTGAGCCGCCCGACATCGACGTCGATTTTGAGCACGAGCGCCGGGAAGAAGTCATCCAGTGGATTTACGAGACCTATGGGCGTGAGAAGGCGGCCCTTTGCGCCACCGTCACCCGCTACCGCGCCAAGGGAGCGCTGCGCGACGTTGGCAAGGCGCTGGGATTGCCGGAGGACATGATCACCGCGCTATCGGCGGGCGTTTGGGGGTGGAGCGAGGAGGGCGTCGGCGACAAGCAGGTTCAGGACCTCAATCTCAACATGTCCGACCGTCGATTGCGGCTGACGCTCGATCTGGCGCGGCAGCTCATGGGCGCACCGCGCCATCTCGGCCAGCATCCGGGCGGCTTCGTGCTCACCCATGACCGCCTTGACGAACTCTGTCCCATCGAGCCCGCCGCCATGGACGACCGGCAGGTGATCGAATGGGACAAGGATGACATCGAATGCCTGAAGTTCATGAAGGTCGACGTGCTGGCGCTCGGCATGCTCACCTGCATGGCCAAGGGCTTTGCACTGCTGGAAGAACACAAAGGCATCACCCTTGATCTGGCGACCATCGAGCAGGAGGATGCTGCGACCTATGCGATGATCCGCAAGGCCGACACGCTCGGCACCTTCCAGATCGAAAGCCGGGCGCAGATGTCGATGCTGCCAAGGCTCAGGCCACAGACCTATTATGACCTGGTCATCCAGGTGGCCATCGTTCGACCAGGCCCGATCCAGGGCGACATGGTGCATCCCTATCTCAGACGCCGCGAAGGCAAGGAGAAGGTTGAGTATCCAACGCCGGAGCTGGAGGCGGTTCTTGGCAAGACGCTGGGCGTGCCGCTGTTCCAGGAATCGGCGATGAAGGTGGCGATGGTCTGTGCCGGGTTCTCGGCCAGCGAAGCCGACCAACTCCGACGGGCGATGGCAACGTTCAAGTTCACCGGCGGCGTGTCGAAGTTCAAGGACAAGCTGGTGAGCGGCATGATTGGCAATGGCTATTCAAAAGAGTTTGCCGAGAAGACCTTCTCGCAACTCGAAGGATTCGGCTCCTACGGCTTTCCGGAAAGCCATGCCGCGAGTTTCGCGCTGATCGCCTATGCCTCCAGCTACATCAAATGCCATTTCCCGGACGTGTTCTGTGCGGCACTTTTGAACAGCCAGCCGATGGGATTCTATGCGCCCGCCCAGATCGTTGCCGACGCCAGGGCGCATGGCGTCGAGGTCCGGCCTGTCTGCGTCAACCGTTCGCGATGGGACTGCACGCTGGAGAGCGCTGGAGATGGTCGACGCCATGCGGTGCGGCTGGGTATGCGGATGGTTCGGGGATTGGCCATCGGAGATGCCGCAAGGATCGCCGTCGCCCGTGGCGACGATCCGTTCGTCTCGGTCGACGACATGTGGCGGCGGTCAGGTGTTCCGGCGGCCTCCTTGGTTGAGCTTGCCGAGGCCGATGCCTTCCTGCCATCGCTCCGACTGCAGCGTCGTGATGCGCTCTGGGCGATCAAGGCATTGCGCGACGAGCCACTGCCATTGTTTGCGGCAGCCGCCGAGCGCGAGCAGCAGGTGGTCGTTGAACAGTCAGAGCCAGAAGTTCAGCTTCGACAAATGACGCAGGGCACCAATGTCGTCGAGGACTATGGCCATACCGGTCTGACGCTGCGGGCGCATCCGCTGAGTTTCCTGCGGGCGGACCTGGCAAGGAAACGCATTGTCACTTGTGCCGAGGCGACATCGGCAAGGGACGGGCGGTGGCTGATGGCGGCGGGTCTGGTGTTGGTCCGCCAGCGACCGGGAAGCGCCAAGGGTGTGATGTTCATGACCGTCGAGGATGAAACCGGCATCGCCAATGTCGTCGTCTGGCCGAACCTGTTCGAAAAGCAGCGCCGCGTTGTCCTCGGCGCAGGGATGATGGCGATCAACGGCAAGATTCAGCGGGAGGGCGGTGTCGTGCATCTGGTCGCCCAGCGACTATTCGACCTGTCAGAAGACCTGGCAAGCCTCGGCGAGCGCGAAGGGCCGTTCTCGTTGCCGCATGGACGCGGTGATGAATTCCATCATGGACCGTCGGGTCCCGATCCGCGCGACAAGCCGCCGCCGGGCGTCAAGCCTCGGGATATCTACGTTCCCGATTTACCCGTCGATAGGTTGAAGGTGAAGAGCCGGAATTTTCAATAGGGCGATACTCTGCGCCCGATTGGATGCTGTCACTGCGGGCAGGGTTGAAACCCCGGAGGGTTATCGGTGTTGGCGTTTGGATAGGTCTGGCCATTGCCGTTTCGGCAATCCGTGCCAGGAGCGTTGCTGGGCTTGGTCCGGGTGGTGCTACCGGTCATGGCTGGGTCGGTGTTGATATCGCCATTTTCATCTCCGATATCCGGCGTCCTTCGCAATTGCGAGCGTGACGGCTCGCTCTGCCCTGGGATTTTGCGGAACTCGGCCGCCCCAACAGGAGCGTGATAGCCTCCAACGATCAGGACCAAAGTGACGGCGACTAGTGTGCGCAACATAGCAGCTACCTTTTCGGGTGGTAACCGTAGAACACCAGCCCGTGCGATTTGTTCCAAGATGCCCCCAGCGGGGAACGTGCCATCCGTTCCAGTAAAGCCAACCTATAAAATCACCTTTGACTTTTTGCTTCATTTATAGCTATATGGTTATATAGCTTTTTGGTGATGCATGGATGATGGCCTTAATGCAATTTTCTCAGCGCTCTCTGATCCAACAAGGAGGGCGATTCTGGCGCGGCTTGCTCACGGCAAGGCGACCGTGGCGGAACTCGCGGACCCCTTCGCGTTGTCTCAACCCGCCATTTCAAAACATCTCAAGGTCCTGGAGCAGGCAGGATTGATCCGCTCCGGCCGTGAAGCGACTTCGCGCCCTCGTGAGCTTGAGCCGGACGCGTTGAAGAAAATCTCTGACTGGATCGCCGACTACAGAAGCTTCTGGGATCAGAGCTTTGATCGTCTCGATGACTATCTGTCCAAGGTACAAGGATACGACCATGACAAATCCGGAGTCTGAGACTAGCGACACCCGCGACCTGGTTCTGGTGCGAAGGTTCGACGCCCCATGCGATCTCGTTTTCAGGGCATGGACCGACCCGAAAGCGTTGACACAATGGAGCGGTCCTCACGATTTCAAGGCCGTAGGCGACCAGCTTGAAGTCTGGCCGGGCGGGAGACACCGTGCTTGTCTGATAGCGCCAGATGGAGAAGAGCACTGGGTTAGTGGCAAATACCTTGAGGTCGAGCCGCCGCACAAGCTGGTCTTCACCCATGCCTGGGAGACCGGCCGTGGCGAACGGAGCCCGGAAACGGTCGTCACCATAACGTTGAAGGAAAGCGATGGAGGCACGGAAATGACGTTTCGGCAGAGCGGATTTGAAAGCGCGTCATCGCGTGAGGGTCATGAAGCCGGTTGGTCGCAGAGCTTCGAGCGATTGGGCTTTTTTCTGGGGACTGAATCCGAAAGGCCGGATCATGGGTAAGGCGGCGATGAAGCTTTACTATTGCGAGACGCTCAATCCTCGGAAGGCCTGCGCCGCTGCCCGTTTTCTTAAAGCTGATGTCGAGTTCATAAGGATTGACCTCGCAAACGGAGAGCAACGCACCGCAGAATTCCTGGCTCTTAACCCGAACGGGAAAGTCCCTGTGCTGCAGGACGACGCCGGAACCTTATGGGAAGCGAACGCCATCATGTGCGAGCTGTCTGACAGAGTTGCATCGGATTTCTGGCCGCATGACCACCGGCAGATCGACGTGGTCCGCTGGCTGAGCTGGGATGCCAGCCATTTCACCCGGCACGGGGCAACGCTGTGGTTTGAATACTTGATCAAACCGTTGCTCGGAGGGAGGCCTGACGTCGCCGTGATCGAAGATGCGAAGACGAACTTTCGACTACATGCTCGCGTTCTCGACGACCATTTGGCCACCAACAGCGTCGCGGTCGGGAAGACACTGACTGTCGCAGATTTCGCATTGGCCGCCGCACTTCCTTTTGCGACTTCTGCTGAGATTCCACTCGCTGAGTTTCGGCATATCCAGGCGTGGTATCGACGGCTTGAACAACTCGACGCTTGGCGAAACCCCTTTCCGGCGTAAAAGGTCGCGGACCAAGGACGTTTTGCGAGTGTGAGCGGATCGCACGCTTTGCGGCTCCCCACTTCCTCCCACAGCACCATAGGTGCTCAGAAGCGTGCGGAAGAGGCTCGTCGTGCGTACTTTCATATCCTTGGTCTCTAATTTGAAAGTTGACGCTTTAAGGCCGCCAAGAGCTGGTCCGCCGTCCGATTGCCGCGCTTGTACAGGTCGATGGCTCTGACCATAAGCATTTGGTCCGGCTCGGTAGCGGTCGAGCGACACCATTCAATCAAGGCCTCACAAATGACGTCGGCCTCCTCGGACGAGTAGAATTCGTAGACGTCTTGCATTGGCCCCTCCTGCGCGGCCACCGTCAATGTCGCTGTCGGCGAGCTTCGAGATAGTTCGCTCCGCTGACCAAGCACCGCGACAAGGGGGGCACGATGCTTGGCCACTGGGAGCATCCGCCCATCCGAACGGACGGAATAGAAATCAACACTCGTCTGACCTGGCGGTTCCCGTGCCGTCGGCTTCGGTCGGATAGCGTACAAACCCCCAGCAGCCGTCAGCCCGTTGTTAAACACGAAGGAGGGTAGCCCATCGTAGCGCCGTACCCTTGCGGGTCCGCCGATTAATCGCTGGCTTCAATCCGTTTGACTGCGAATTTCTTTGCCTTCAGGGCTCGCAAAGCAGGTTTTGGTGCGCGGCTGACGACCCCGATCCGGTTATCGGGCAAATCGGTGCCGTGAAGCTCGGGCTGGAGGGTGATTTTCCTCTCCTGGACACTTACTCCAGTTTCGACCCCCGAACGCCCTGCAAATAACGTGATCAGCTCAACACGTCCGCTGAAATGAGTACTGGCGCTGACGTCCGACATCGTCACCGACGGTCTGGACCGCCACCGAGTGTGCTCCTACAGGACCCGTTTGGCCGAAGCCGCCGAACTGGTTCGACGGCTTCGAATTTTCTCAAGGCTTGATGCTGAACGTGTAGATTCCGTTCGTCTTGTGGCCGTCGCTGGAAAGCGCATGCCATTGAACGGTGTAGACGCCGGATGCCAGGGTGCCCGTGACTGGAACGACGAGGGTCGAATCGTCGCCAGTTGCGAGCTTCGCTTCCCCGGTCGGGATCGCCGCCTTGTCGGCACCTAGCACTTTCACGCCCGAGAACTTGAGGTTCAATCCTTCGGAAAAGGTCAGATCGAGTTCGGAGGGCGATGCTTTGACCGAACCGTTCATCGGCGGCGTCGCCGATTTGAGATGGGCGTGGGCCAAGGCCTGGCTGGTGACGCCGAGAATGGCAAAGGCGGCGATGGCGAATACGCGTTTGAATTTGGACATGGCTAGTTCCTTATTGTTGGATGACACGACGACAGAAACGCGCAATTGGAGACCAGCGCGTCTTACACCCGCATCGATGCCGATGCGGGAATTCAAGAATCCATATAGAGCGGTGATCATGTGAACGCCCGCTTCAGCGGCGGCACCAGGCGGATGACGATCTGGTCAAGCGCGATCATCGCCGCGATAGCGATGCCGCTCATCGGAAAGACGAGCCCGAAGACGCCCGCAATGATCCAAAGGCCGAGATAGACGTTCTTGCTCGGTGGCATTGGCGGTACGCCCATTCTTCCACTCGGCCTGCGCTTCCACCACATGGCGACGGCAGTGACGCAGGCAAGGATGATGCAGAGGCAAGTGGCCAGCATCAGCAGTTGATTGAACAGACCCCATTCCTGGCCCATGTGGACATTGATGCCCCATTCAATGGCCCTCCCGAGGAATGGATATTGTCGGTAGGAGATGTCGACCAACGGCTTGCCGGAATACTGGTCGATATGGATCGTGCGCTCGTTGGCAAGGTCCTCCGGAAAGATGGCAGCGGTGTAGACGCCGGTATCGCTTCCGGGAAGATCGAGTTCGAACCCAGGGGCAATCCCCAATGATCCGGCGATATCAGCGGCCTTGTCGACGCCGATGGCGACAGCAGGGATGGCGCTGCCGGTGCTCATAGTCGACGAGGGAACCGGCGCGGTCTGCATCGTCCAGCCGCTCTTGGAGACGACATCCTGCGTCACCTTGGTCGATGTCGGGACCTCGTCCCAAAGTTCGGCCGGAGTGCCGAGACCTGATTTGGTCAGATAGGCGTTGACGTGGCTGCCCCAGTAGTTCGACCACGGCATTCCCGTCAACGCCAGGAAGAAGATGAACATCCCAGCGAACGCGCCTGTCACAGCGTGAAGATCGCGCCAGAAGACGCGGCGGCTTGGGGTGCCCCGGATCGAAACGACGCCGCCGGTCTGGCCTCGTGGCCACCACAGGTAGATGCCAGTCACCACCAGCACCATGGCAAAGCCGCCGACGGCTTCGATGATCCGGTTGGTAAACGTGCCGAAATAATCGAGACTGTGTATCTTGCGGACGACCTGATTGAACTCCTGCGACGGCGGCACGGCATCCAGAACCTTACCGCTGTACGGATCGACAAAGACCAGCAGCTTGCCGTTAGCGCCGGACAGCAGGACCTTGCTCGATGAGGTGAGATTGCGACCTTCGGTGATACTGACCGCAGACATGCTGGGGAATCTGCTTTCGGCGGCGTCGATGATCCGCGACGGCGGCAGCGGATCGCCCTGCGGTGTCACGCTGTTGCGGTAGGCGAAGAATGTGGAATTGATCTCGTTCTTGAAGAGATAGAGCGATCCCGTGCAGGCGAGGTTGAGCAGGAACGGGATGACAAGCAATCCGGCGAAGAAGTGCCAGCGCCAGATGGCGCGATAGAGTGACAGGTCGGCTTTCGATGCATCGGCCGTTTGCGGCGCATCGGAAAAGGAAGAGACGGACATGGATTTATCCCAGATGGAGTCCTGATGCTTCGGAACGGCGGTCGACCTGATCCTGTCGAGCGTCTTACCGCAGGCGTCGAATACGACATACGGTCAAGCTCAGTTTTGGATCGGGCGAACACGGCCGAATCGATTGGCCGCCAGGCGCAGACGGTTGCGCTGCGATGGTCGGCACGGTGGTGACCGACAGCGCGGAGCATCCGCGTCGTCGGTTCAGATCAGGACCGGCTCGGGAGGCCCTCGGGGCGAGGCGTTGTGGGTGAAGATACGCCGTGGCTCGATGTCGACCGGGGCGTTGATCGACAGGTCGACTGCCATCTCCAGCGGGCGGCCAACGCTGTCGGCTGGCTGCGGCAAGAGGACGGAAGCGCTGATGCGGCAGGCGTCGCACCCCTGGGCGTGGACATGCTTTTCCTTTTGCGTGCCATCCGTATCGGTGACGCAGAAGATGGGCACAGTTCCGTCAGGAAGCATATAGGCGGCGACGTCGAACTGTGCAGTGTCGTAAGCGACGACCGGCTGGTGGGCAAACCCGACGAACAACAGGGCAAGCGCACACAGAATGCGCACAGCCCATCGTCCCCCAATGCCCGAAACCCTCATCGACGCCCATCCCCGGAAGTCACCGCAGCACCTTCATAGCCACAGCATGGAATGGACTCAATGCGACAATTTCGTTTTCGCGTCGTTGGACGGGCGTCTGAGGAGGCGAACGCCGCCCCATCCTAAACCCGATGTCGAGATCAGAACAGCGGTGAAGGCGATCAAGCTGGGAAAATGCGACGGTACGGCTGTCCACTGCGGGCTTATGACATTGGCGGTGTTGAATGTCTCGGCACTGAACTCGCACGTGATGAGCGACATGCTGTTCGCCACCATCTCGTTGTCGATGCGGGATACCAGGTCGTTGGCGCGATTCCTCTCCTGCGGCATGGCTCGCATGTCCAACAGCACGGCTTTCGTCGCCGCCAGATAGGCGTGCGAACACTCGTTGAAGGGGCTGGCTTCGTCGGTCACGCCGCCTGGCATCATGCCCCACAGACAGGCTGCGTATTGGATTTGGGCGAAGTTGAGCACCCGTCGGAACGGCTCATTGGTGTCGAGCGCCGACAGCGCGAGGTCCATGATCGCACCCTGATAAGGTGCGATGATCGCCATTTCGCCGTGACTGAGGCTCGGGATCGGCAGCCCGGCAGTGCTTCCACCGACGCTGAAGCTGTGGGCGATGGATTGATCGGGGACGAAGATCATTGCGAGCGCAAGAACAACACCGCCCAAATGTCCTCTCAAAAATTTGGATGCATTCACCACGGATGTGTCTCGAACTGGAGGAAGGTCTATATCGCACATCAGGCTGGAGATGTCGCGGAAAACTGCCTGCCAAACGACGGCGGTGGTCGGTCTACCTTTCTTGCATGCGGTTTGCCGTGAGCGTGTAGAGGTTGGTGGGCGCGTCATGCAGCATGACTTCATCCTCGAACATAAAGCCGCATTTTTCCAAGACGCGTCTTGATGCGACATTGGCCGTCCGCACCAACCCGACAACCCGGCCTGCGTGCAGATGATCGAATGAAAAGGTCACAGCCTCCTTGACCAATTCCGTGGCATAGCCATGCCCCCAACTGTCCGGGTGGAGATGATAGGAGAGGTTGAGGCCTTCGAACTCCTTGGACAAGGTGACGCCCCCGAAGCCGATCAGCCTGCCATTGGCCTCGACAGCCCAACGACCAAATCCGTGGTCAACCCAGTGGCCGATGTCGCGTGTCAGACGCGCCGCGCTCTCCTGCGGGGTGTCAGGGGTAGGACGGGGCCGATGCGCCACCAGCTCGTGGCGGGAAAAGAGTTCAGTCAAAAAGTCGCGATCCAATGTCGTCGGACGCCGCAACAGCAATCTTTCCGTCCGCCGACGTTCCACTGTCAGCATGTGATTGCTCTCATTCTCGGCCATCAACCTCGCCTTCGCCTCGAAATTTTGAGAACGATACTGCCGACGTCAAACCGATGTCGAGACGGCAAGTTTGTCCTGAGTTCGACACGCCTTCAACGGACTGCCAACTGGGGCGTCATAACGGTCAGTCATGTCCATGGCGGTGCTGATGCTATTGAATTGGAATGAGTAGACACAACTCGGCCGGAAAGCCCAACGAGCCATCGGCAACCGCTCGCCAAGCGAAATCGACGCTGCATCGTCTCCGTTCGCTAAGTCGTTTGACGGTGGCGGCCTAATAACTTCTATGAAAATGTGACTATCGATGATGTTTCAGAGGGCACCACATGCTTTCCAACCCGTTCGACGACAAGCCTTCCCAAGTGAAGACCAAAGTCGCAACGACCTATGCATTTCTGATCGCGGCGAACATCGCCGCCTGGGTGTGGGCGTGGGTCGCCTTCACTGAACGACCCGTGTTGTTGGGCACGGCGTTCCTCGCCTACATATTCGGACTACGTCATGCGTTCGACGCCGATCACATCGCCGCAATCGACAACGTCGTGCGGAAACTGATGCAGGAGGGAAAGTCACCCTATTCAGTTGGTTTCTTCTTTTCGTTCGGACACTCAAGCATTGTCGTCCTCGCCTCGATTGCCATCGCTGCGACAGCGGCGGCGATGCAGAGCAGGCTCGACGAATTCCATGACATCGGAGGAGTGATTGGCACCACGGCGACGGAAATCGGTCTGCTTGGCATATCGGCGACGCAAGCAGCGCAGGGCATGTCCTTCTGGGTGATCCTCGTCTTTCCAGCACTGTTTACGGCAGGAATGTCTCTGATGGATACCACGGACAGCGTCTTAATGACTGGGGCCTACGGCTGGGCATTCGTCAACCCTATCCGCAAACTCTGGTACAATTTGACTATCACGGCTGCGTCCGTTGCGGTCGCCGTGTTCATCGGTGGGCTGGAAGCCTTGGGACTGATCGCCGACAAGCTCGGTCACCGGTTAGCGGTTGAATGGATCGGTTCTAACTTCGCGATACCCACCGCGATGCCGCCTGGCCCGTATCTTCTGGCACTCAGAGGCCCAAATACCTCACTCTCGCCACGTTGGGGTCCAGCGTGGACAATTTCGAACCCGGAAGCGGGTCATTTTGCCTTGATGCAAGCACCATGTTCGTCAGCCTTCCTGTTTCCAGCTGCCAGCTACGATGCGGATCGTGTCAGACAAGCATTGAAGGATAAGACGGAAAAGTAACGGCAAGCGTCAAGTCTGCTTTTGGGCCGACAGGCGACCACGCCTTGGCGGAATCGAGCCTCCAGCGGACTTCGTGGCGTCGTAAACTTTCTCTATTTCTTCCGTCAATTTAATCACAGCCGCCAAGGATATCGCCAATGGGATGGGAAGCTCTCGGGCAATGGGGTGAAGACGCGGTTCGCATCGAACCACTCGCTGGCGGGGTTGCCAACGACGTGTGGAGCGTTCGCGTCCACGGGCGGATCGCGGTCGGTCGTCTCGGCTCCAGGACCGATGCTGATCTCGCATGGGAAACCGACCTACTCCAACACCTCGACCGAGAAGGTATGACCGTTCCAGTGCCGATCCCGACGCTTGACGGCCGCCTGTTCGTGGACGGTCTGGTGGTCATGAATTACATGGAGGGCGGATCGCCCGAGACGGAGTCCGACTGGCGTCGCGTGGCCGACACGCTCCGCGAGCTGCATCGGTTGACGCAGGGCTGGCCGCAGCGCCCGGGCTGGCGATCCTCAACCGACCTCCTGCAGGCCGAAACCGGAACGAGGATCAACCTCGCCGCGATGCCGCCGGAGGGCGTTATTCGATGTCGAGCAGCGTGGGCGCGGCTAATCGGGCGTCAGACATGCGTTGTCCACGGCAACCCAAACAACCCTGGCAACGTCCGCATGACCGCAGATCGGGTCGCGTTGATCGACTGGGATGAGTCGCACGTCGATGTCCCCGACCTTGACCTAGTGCTGCCCCATAACGCTGCCGATCTCGACGACGGCGAGCATGACGTCGCCGCGCAAGCGTCAGCCGCATGGGAAGCCGCCGTCTGCTGGCAGGACGAGTACGCAGTCAAGCGGCTTGCCGAAGTTCGGGCGGTTTGAGCAGTTTCGGCGGATCGACGGGCCGTATCCATGCCGCAACCTTCGGCGACTGCATTGCGGCCAAAACTGGCCATCCAGTGCACGACGACGGGGCATGCTCTTTGAAGGTCCGAACTTCATCGCAGACACCTGCCTTCCCAAATGCTCGCGAACTGATGGGGGACTTCTCGTGGACGGCGATTTGGACTCCATCGCGACCATCTAGAAGCAAAGGTCGTAGAAAGGTACCCGGAAATGCTGCTGTATTTCGTCGCTAACGCCATCGTCTTTCAATTGCTGTTGGTAGTCCGACACCTCAACCAGCAGCACCGTTTCATCGCATTTGAGTTCAATGCTTATGGGATGGCCGTCGCTACTTGTCCAATATAGCCCATTGATGCCTGGTGTTCTTATGACAAGAGGCGTGGTCGGTGCGACGTGCTCTTCAAGCAAGTGCTGGAACGCTAGCTCGGCCGCGCGGCGACCGACAGGCCCAATAGGGAAGGATTGATGAGACCAAATGGAATAGACGATGCCCTTTGACGTCAGCGATGCACTGAAGGTCTGGTCTTCAATTTTCTCTTTCACCTTCCGGCTATGAATCGTCCCCTCGTCATCCCGATTTTCATACACAGGGCTTTGAAGGAGTTTGGTCACTTCGTCTTCGGTCATGCCGAGCCGCAGTTCGCCCGCCGGTGTTCTGATCATTTGAGCGTTTGCCGAGCCGGAGAGGGGCACTAGCAATACGAAGCAAAGGGCAACAATCGAAAACGACGACAATCGCCTGAAAGACATCCTTCAATCCTCAGTGTTTGAGATAGCCACGACACTTTTTGCAACTTGCATATGTTGCGAGACGAAATGATGTCGGATCGGCCCGCTCGCCATCGTAGCAGCAAAGGAAATCTGAGTTCTCGGAACGCCGAAGTCGCCTTCGCTCCTATTCCGGATAACGACCATACCGCAATAGTATCATCTATATTTTAAACGCTGACCGTGTATGGATATTCTGGACAAGAACGCGGCACTCAGGGAACGCGATGGCCAATCAGCCTTGGAATCTAGCAACTGCCATCAACGCGGAACTGCAGCCGGGGGAGGCAGTTCGATGGACCGGAAGGCCGACATTCTTCCCGATGCTTCTTACGCATCTCATGAGTTTTGTCTTTGGAATTGTCTTTGCAGCGGGTGGGGGTGGTCCCGTGATACCAGTCGCCAAGGCGATCATTGCTGGTGAAAGCCCTGAAGGCATTTGGCCAGCGCTATTCTCGTCGGTGTTTTTCGTCATCGGTTGCTTGGTCATAGGCAAGGCACTCGTCGATACGGTGGCGACACGATGGACGGCTTACGCCGTGACGAACAGGCGGGTTCTCATTGTCTCGAACCTCATTCGGAAGCGCGTGCTGTCCTTCGGCCCGAGCGCGATCAATGCGGTCGAGGTCAGCGAGAGTTCGGGCGGTTCGGGGACCGTCGTCTTCCGTCATGAAATCACCAAAAGCTCGGATGGAGACAGTACGCTCAAAATGGCTTTCGTTGGAATCGAGGACGTCGGCAACGCGGCGCGAGAAATCGAACAACTGAGACTGAGCGGGCAACCTGCATATTCCGCGAACGGACGCGACCATCGATGACTGTGGGCTACCCTCAACGAGATAGGCGGTTCACAGAGCTGCGACGACGTTTTTTCGGGAGATACCTCATAGCTGGCGACCTCTTGGAGCGTCCAGGAAAAGGTGCGCCGAATTGATTGGCCGCATGCACGTCGTGGCCGTCATGGCTTTGCTCGCAACCTTGCCGCTGTCCAAAACGGTGGCTGAAGGCGCTGCGCTCCAAACCGTGCCCGTTCACTTCGGAATGCTGTTCGACGGAACAGACCACGTAGCAGGTGATGTGACCTGCCAGTTGGAAAGACCTTGCGTGCTTCTGAACAATAAGCAGCCAGCCCTCCGCTTATCCATCCAATTCTCCCGACAAGATGGCTACCTGTCGGAACAGCTCGACGTCCGCTGCGGGGAAGACAAATGCTCCTTCGCCACTGGCAGACCAACCGTTATCTCTCGGGGTGGTCGCGAGTTCGATATCTTCGAAGGCGAAGACAGCGGGATGGAGATGTCTCTTGTCCTAAAGCCGCTGAAACGGCTGGGTCACTTATCGCTGATGGTTTGGCGGGAGAATCGCTAGTGCCGTTCCTTTTCGGCTTCATTCATGTCTTTTGACGTAGGCATAGCTCGTAGCTTTGGGAGGATGGAATGTTCTGGCGATTTTTTAGGAAGCCTATGGATATTGCGGAGACATTGGAACCTTTGCCAGACCTTAAGTTAGACGTTGGCGAAAGACTTCCAGAGTGGAAGCGCCTATCGGGTCTCTCTCTCAAACGGAATGAATTCCTTGGTGACGATCCATATGATGTTTGGACCCTGACCTTCGAACAGCATGCCTTTATGATGATATTCAATCCCGCCGAAGGTGATCCGGCTTTTCAGGGGCCAGAGCAGTTCTCAGTTCAGCGATTGGTGTTGGCTCTTGTCCGCGATCCTGGCGAAAAGGAATTCAAGCCGATTGAGGGACAGGTTTGGTCCAAACAAATTGAGTATCTGCGCGGAAGTATGTTGCCAAAACTGAATGATTTGTTCCGAAGGCAGAATTTGAAGGCCTGAGCGACTTCATCATCGATCCTGATGGGGCGAACGTGACGCTGAATGCGCCAACTCGCGACTCTGGAATAGTAGGCATAAGTTGACGCGCTCGAAGAGGCCGGGCCTTTCAGCCGATTTAATTCACTGAAGTTAACCCATCCAATAGGTATGTCGAGTAAAGCTCGCGCAATGAGCGCATTTTGCTTGCGCAATCGTTATAAGGTGCTCAGTAGTAGCTTTGACGCAATCTGAGAGCAAATTCATCAATGTCGAAGCTAAAGGCCATCATCTCCCGGTTGGCGAAATCTCGGGCTAGCGAGGTACCGGCTTTCGAATTCGTCGCTGGCAAAGAGGAACTCCGCTCGCCCCCTGAAGGTTTGGACGCCGACCGCCTTCTCTCGTCTTTTCGAAGGCCCGGCCTGTTGCTTTATCGGCCCTACCCACCGACTGACGCTCCCTCTGTCAGGAGTAGGATTGGCGGCCTTCCAAGTTTACCTGCCAACATCGAACGTGCGTCTTGCGGTCCGTTCATCTGGATGTCGCGTTCCCGCGTGCTTGTTGCCGCCGTGACCGGTCTGTGTGCCTTTCTACCGACGACCGTGAACGCAAGGTGCCCGCTTGATGACGCGGTTCAACTGTGCCTGGCTAGCGGTGATAGTCCGCAGGATATGATCGCGGCCGCGCGTACGAAAGGTTGGAGCGCTGAAGAGGGAGGTACTACGCGGATTGACGATGCCAAACCGCACCCTGGGATAATCGTGTTTAAGCGACCCAACGGTTTCAAGTTCAATCTGTTCTACAGACAGTTCCAGGGTCTTTTATCTGCGAACTGCGTTTTGGAGTTTCCAGGCGCGATGGCAGTGGACACCGACTCTCCACCACTGCARTGCGYAGGCGAGGACTACGACGGKTTCGAACGATCAATAAGAGACCTGAACCTTGGCGAGGTCAAAAGGCTCAATAAACSCAGTCGCTCTTTTATGATTGAAAGCGAGCGACGGTGGATTTTGGTGGTCGATGCCACGTCAGAGCCGAGTRCAGTCGGRACACCTAATCGGATCACGAATGTTTGGGTTGAGAAGACAATTCTGCAACCTGAAGMMTCTGGCCTTGGTKCAGACAACCAAAGATGATTTGCAAGCTTACCATTTACGYYAGGGCGGGTKGGGCGATATCAGATGCCGCCTGTCGAAAGGAAGTTAGAGCGTGGCCGTCGTTGAATCTCCGAAGGAAAACCTTCCACTGTACGATTATGTCATTAATCCCGTCGCCATTTTCGACGGCAGGGATGGTTTGCTTTGTTATAGCAATGCCGTTCCCGCGAGAGGCGATATCACGGTGGTCCGCTTTGCCGAAGTGATAAGCCTCAAGGTCCTTCCGATTAATTCCGAATACCTKAGGCAATACAAATATCCACTCAAGCATTTTGCCTTTAATGAGATATTTGGTGCCGATGAAACCAAGTATTGGGAAGTCGTCGAGGCGCGGCTTTGGGCTATATCATTCAATGACCTTGTTGTTGAAGTGATGTTCATGGGCTCTGTCACCGTCGACGGTGCGGAAACAGCAGGCCGGACCGTCGATGCTTTGATTCGCGCGGTGCGATAACACCGACCGCACGTCATCGAGTGGTTATCAATGACTGCATTGGGCCCAAAAGCGGCCGTCCGTATGTGGACTGAAGACACCGATCTACGCTAGGAATCTTCAGGTACGGGGTCGACCAATGCTTCATAGATACTGGTTTAGCTTTCTGCCCGAAGAACGTCGCTCACCCTTAAATCTGGGGTGTGGAGTCACGGCCGATAGTCTCGCCGACGCCGAACAGATGATCCGCACGATTGTCTTTTCGCTTTTTGGGGAAATAGAAGTGACAGAGGTCACGACGGATGTCGACTTGCGGAGTTTGGACGAGCACCACGTTCGCCAAAACATGGGAAATCCGGCTGTACGGGGTGTTTGGTTTCCCTGGATACATTGAACCACCGCGAGCCGTTCATGACCGCAAAGGGCTGGATTTGAGAAGGGGCCTCACGGTTGGCACCAAGCTCCGGCATACTGTTCGACCGATTTGACGAGTTCAGAATGGTCTTCGGGGCGGACATGCAAACTGAACCCAGCCAATGGCGCATAAACCCGTCGAGGGTCGCGCGTGTGGTCAATCGCCTCACGGCTATAATAGCTGCGGCGAAGATAGTCACCATCGGGACCGGCTAGCTCGTCCTTCCAAAGCTTCTCGCCCATATCCGCGAGAGCTTGGGTAGAGGGATCGCCGAACGCATTAAGCCTCTGCCGCGCCTTCTCTCCTGCCTTTATATATCTTTTTGCGATCTCCATGGTTTTAATGAACTCTGGTGGCCGTTTGACCCAGGATACATGCACCGTGAACTTATTTGGTTTGGCAACTATCTGATCGACCTTGCTATTAATTTGCCGCAAATCAAAATAGCTCGTTTCAATAGAGGAACCCAGAGCCGCATTGAGGGGCAGATGCTGTTCGTTTCGAAGCATGAACATGCAGCCGTCAATTGTCAGGTCGATCTCCTGATGCCAATCAGATGAGGAAAAAACAGCGGTAGACTGCTTCTGAAACAGCTCTTCCAGGGCCAGAGCTTCCGATTTTTGATCTGCAAATGCCTGTGTTTGCGACGCAAACAATAGAACAAAGACGATTATACGGCCCACTATGCAATCTCCTTCAATATGATGATTTGAATGGCCGGATATTATATTGCGTACTCGGAGATTTCGAACGTTAAGTAGAGGACAAAGACTGTTGCCGAGTTAATTTCACGCCGAAGACTCTGACTACCGTGGCAACGAAAGTCCGCTTCGCGCCGACTGGGGAAGACAGACAGCTTCCCGTTCGCGCCGAAGGCGGGGGCCGTCGGCGATGACGCGGTATATTACGCGGCCCCTCCGAAAAGTCCCGCCGCGACCAACGCAACGTGGTCGTGAATCCTTCGACGATCAACGCTGTCGGCATCAGGGAAGACGTCGGAAGCCTCCTTCATCCCCAACGCAGTCGGCTCCGGCAGGAAGACATAGTGACCCGCACCGGACTTCAAGATTTCCAGGTCGCTGCTTGGGACATGACGATGTAGCCAGCCAGAGCATTCGGCCGCAGGCGCAATCGTGTCGCCGCTTCCGACAATGATCCGTATCGGTTGTCTAACCTGTTTGAGGCTCTCCCTGGAGAAGCCCAAGACGGAACGTCCGGGAGCGAGCAGAAGTGCCGATCTGAACCTATCGTCCGCGTATGATGCAGACCTGCGGTCCCATGCCTCTCTAAACACGGCATTTCTTTCCAACAATATCGGAATCTCATCGGCCAAATTGGGAAATTCTTTCGGACCCCGAATTGGGCTCTTTACTGGATTGGCGGCCTCGAACTGCGAATAGGCGACCCGTGCGCCGAGCAAAAGCATGGCGGCGTAGGCACCCGCCGAGAAACCCGCGATATGGGCATGGGCGTCGAACTGACCGTCCAGCTCTTTTCGCCACTGGCTGTCATCAAGCAAGACGCTGAGATCGCGAGCACGCTCCCAAAGGCAGAGGAAACCTTCGGCTCGGTAGGGCTCAGTCCCGGTATTGCCATGATGATTGACCGCGAGAGCGACAAAGCCTCGCAGGGCCAGGCGGTGACCTAACCAATCGAGACCGCCCGCCACACCACCAGTTCCGTGTGACATCAATACCAACGGATATGGTTTGGTTGTCGGCAACAGCTTCACGTCGCGGGCGACCGGCGATTTTTGAAACCACGACGTCTCGGCGACCGGCTGCGCGATTGCGTTTCCGACCGCTGGATACCAGGCAGCCCATTTGAGTGGGCGTGGGCCGTCGGCGTCCCAATTCGACCGGCTTTCGTCGAACGACAGCCCTTCTTTAAAACCGACTTGCATCTCCATCCCCCTACCGCGAACATGTGCGTCCCGGCGCACGCAGATTGTCGTAAATTTGAACCAGCGTCACGCGACCGTTGCAATTTGAGGGCTAGGCCGCCCTTCGAAAAGACCAAGGATATACCTGTGCTCCCATACAAACTCCGCCGCCTCGACCGGAATGATGCGCCGTCCTTTAGAGATATTCGGCTGGAGGGTCTTGCGAACCATCCAGAGGCATTTGGTGCATCATTGGAGGACGAGCAGAATGAGCCCGAGGCACGCTTTGCCGACCGACTTGAGAACGGTCATGTGATCGGGGGCTTTCCCGACGACGGAACGCTTGCCGGGATTATCGGCATATCGAAGTCGAAAGGGATCAAGACACAACATATCGGATCGATCTGGGGGATGTATGTCCGCCAGACGGCACGGGGCACGGGTCTTTCGCGCCTGCTGCTTGCTGCTGCCATTGACGACGTTGCGACGACGCTCCGTTCGCTCCGGCTTTGCGTCGTGTCATCCAACGCTCAGGCCATCCGGCTTTACAAATCGATGGGCTTTGAAGAATGGGCCGTCGAGGCCGAAGCTCTAAAAGTGGGCGATACTTACCATGATGAAATTCTCATGCGGCTGGAAATCGGCTCGCGATAATAGGTTCAATTCGATGGCGACGGGTCTCAAACGCGCAAACAGCGGACCTTGCCAATAAAAATCACAATCGTCATCTTGCATCGCCAGTCCGTTGCCAAACGCTAGTTAGAGAGGCGGGAGAAGTGGCTCCGGCAACGATCCGACTTGCTTGCGAAGTATAGCATATTTCATTAGTGTGGCCGAGCGGTGATTGCAATCAAGGCGGGAGGATGGCCTATGTCGGACATGGCGCTGCATCACGTTTCAATCGTCACTACCAACTTGGAGCGGTCGTTAGCTTTCTATCGCGATCTATTCCAGTTGGACTTGCTGCAACGACCGCCGTTCGCAATTTCAGGTGCGTGGCTTGATTGCGGGGGCCTTCAGTTGCATCTGATCGTCAATCCCTCAGGGACCTTCCGTGACAATCGCAGCGTCGACTACACTGATGGCCATTTTGCTCTGAGAACTAACGACTTCGAGGGCTTCGTCAAAAGGGCGATTGAGATGGGCTTCAAAGAGGACGCGGATGTCGATGATCCCAGTCGCCTACTGGTCGTTCGCGAAGGAGCGGCGGGATTTCCGCAAGTCTATATTCTTGACCCCGACAGAAACGTCATCGAGGTAAATGCGGTGGCGTGAAGAGAAGGACCCGCAACGAGGGCCTGCTTTCTGGCTGGCTTAGAACCAATTGTCATTTATTTCTCTTTGGCCGCTGTGTGCGCATGAGCGGTCATTCGCTCGCTTCAGATCAGTCAGACGTTTCTGGATACTGCCGAGAGAATTCCCTCGCCGACGTCAGGACCGGCATCAGACCTCGCCCTGCATTCGTGAGTCCGTACTCGACACGCGGCGGCTGCTCGCCGAAGTCGCGCCTCGCGACAAGTCCATCATTCTCCAACTCTCTGAGATGCTGTGTCAGCATTTTCTGCGAGATGTCCGGAATGTCCCGCATGAATTGTGAAGCCCGCATCGATGGCTCTGCCAAAAGCCGGAACAGGATAGGCAGCTTCCATCGCCCGTTGATCATGCGAAGCACTCTGGTAA
>NZ_JBFRFF010000054.1:0-35194 GCF_052114685.1 Rhizobium sp. 2YAF20
GGGCAGAATTTCGGGCTGATGGAAACCGCATTGGCACTGGCGACGATGCTGCAACACTTTGCTCCTGAACCTTTGGCCGCCATGCCTGAGCCAGCGGCGCGCTATTCACTCCGTCCCGCCGACGGCTTGCCGATGACCTGGCGGCGCCGTTGAACGACTGCCTTCGATGAACCGGTGGCTTTGGCCCGACGGTGGGACGAAGCATTGAGCGCGATAACCGAACCAGCGGTAGCGGTTGCGGGCGACGAGGCGATAGACCGCGTCCCGGAGTGGTTTCGGTAGGATTCGCAGTACGCCCAAAGCCCGCCACGGCATGTGCAGATGCCGGACAATCGCCAGCCCGGCATCCGAATGCGTCAGCCCGCGCCCGCCCTCGATAACCAGATAGGTTTCGTTAAGGTCGGCTGGCTTCATTCCGTTGCCATTTGCCAGCGTCGCCCCCGTTTCTGACCAGGCCGAGACGAAGAGGAAAGCTTGGTCACGCTCGTGTTCGAGGATGAACCCTACCCAGGCCGAGCACAGAACACAGTCGGTGTCGAAAATGATGATGCTGTCTTTCGTCTCGCTCACGAATCTATATCCCTAGCCGCCAATCGCCTTTTCCATCTTGACCGCTTTGCGAGCAAGAGCCGCTATTTCTGCCGGGTCCCCATTTTTGGCCTCTGTCTCCATGAAATTGTTTAGCCTGAGACCGTGCCCCTTTCGCTGTTTGTGCTGAACGATGGCAACAAGTCTCACTATGCCAAATTTGCCCCGAGCGCACCCCCAGCGAAAATTACCGTGCAAGAACTCGACCTAACTGTTGTAGCAATTGAGGACTGCCGAGTTCCATAAATCGTTGTTACGGCCGGCTCGTGTATGTGCGTCTCCCCGGATATGCGTTCCCGGTTTGTGCTGAAGAGATCGCATAAGGTCTCAACAGGAACGCCGAAAGCATGGGAAGGCCAAATCGCGTGACATGCTGAGCCGTTTGGATTTACTGGTCCTCGGTTCTGATCCATTCAAGACCGTGTATTTTGGCGTTCGCCGAAAACCGGCCTAATATTGCGCACCAGCTACAGGTTTCACGATGGCCAGCGCCGGGGCGTCATCGCCTGTTGGTGCGCCGCCAAGTTGGCGTTGCACATTGTCTTGTGCCATGCCAGAAATCGCTATCATGGGATGCAATCGAGTCGAGGGTACCATTGAGTTTAAGTCTGGCAAAGGTCGAGGAACTCGCACCAGATCAGGGTTCGCTTGCCGCGGCGAAGAAACTTCTTAAACCCTCAACTTGGCCGACGCTCGCTCAGGACGGTTCGGGGCTGTTATGGGGCGAATGTCAGGGGTCCGGTGCAACTCCCTACAGAATTGCCGTGACCGAAGCCGATGCCGGTTACAAATGCAGTTGTCCGAGCCGTAAGTTCCCGTGCAAGCATTCGCTCGCCCTCATGTGGATGCGTGTTGAAGGTAAGGTCGATTTCTCGACCGGAACGCCACCGGACTGGGTAAACGACTGGCTTTCGCGCCGCCGCGGACCATCCGCTATAGTGCCGGCAGCCGGTACGGAGAGGACGAAGGCTTCGATTGCGGCGGTCGAAGAAACAGAGATCGTCTTCGATCCGAAGTCAGAAGCGCGCGCGGCAGCGGCGCGCGAGCGTAACCGCCTCGAGCGAGAAGCTGCCATCGCCAACGGACTTGACGAACTGGATGTCTGGCTTGCAGACCAGATGGATGCGGGGCTTGCTGCATTTCCCTCCAAGGCGACGTCCATGTGCCGGATGATGGCCCAACGCCTGTTCGATGCCAAGGCTCCAGGACTGGCCGCTCGCGTGGATACCATACCGGCAAGGCTTTTTGCGCTCGTGGAGGCGGCGCGACCAACCGCTGCCGTTCAGGAGCTTGGCATGCTGCATCTGATGGCGCAGGCATATCGTCGGCAGGAGCTGTTGGCGGAGCCGTTGCGCCACGACATCAGGCAAATGATCGGATGGACCGTCGCGCGTGAGGCACTCCTTGCAGACGAAGGGGCAGAGCGGGTTTCCAGCACATGGCGGGTGTGGGCAACTCGCAGTGAGGTACAGCCGGACAAATTGCGCCGGATCGAGACCTGGCTTCGTGGCAGCGATCGCCATGCTGTACTGATCGAATATGTGCCGGTTTCTACCGGCGCTTCGTCAAGCGGCTATAGTGTCGGCGATACCCTCGACGCCGAACTGGTCTTTTACCGGTCGAACGTGCCGCTGCGGGCAGTGATTGCCAGGCAGATCACCGGCGGCGACGCGTCCGATGCTCCCCTGGCGCTGCCCACCCACGATCTCGACGTTGCTTACGGTCTTTATGAAAAGGCCTTGATCGAGAAACCCTGGCTCGGCGATTATCCGGTCATGTTCCGCGGAGCGCGGCTGAAGCGGTCTGGCCAGGCCGTCTACCTCAGCGGCAACCAAGTCAGCCTTCCACTGTCAAAGTCGCAATCAGCGGCGAGTTGGCCGCTTCTGCAGTGCGAAGCGATCGACGGTGTAGGTCTCTGGGACGGCAGCGAACTGACACTCTGCTGGTCGGAAACCGCTCTCGGGCGGTGGATCGCATGAGTGTATCGAACCTCAGGAATGCGATCCTGCCGAAGCTTCTGGCCGGCGCTCGGGACGGTTTGCCGCTTGACGCCATCGGCGCGACCGACCCCCTGCAGGCGCTAGCACTGGCCGGCCAGGCATTGCGCTTCGACCGCCCGCTGCCGCCGGCGCAGTTTCAGGTTGAAGACGTCGTCTCCGATCAAGCGGCGATCTTGCCGGATCCGTCAAGAGTACTTTTTCTTCGGCTCCTTTCGGGCAAGAATCAGGCGTCCGCCCAATTGTCCACGGCGATGGTTCATGCCCTGGGTGATAAGAAGCTGCGGATGCATCCATTCGACCTGCCTAAACTCGAAGGCTTCGTGAAGACGCACGCGCAGGATCTTGGAGCAGCAGCGCTTGCCTTTTCGCAGCAGGAAACCCCGGTCGCACAGAAACAAAACTACTTCGCGCCGGACCGGCTAAGCGACGAGACCTGGATGCTTGCCACGCCGGTTGCGAAATCGGGCTATGTCGCTGCCCGTCGGGCAATCGATCCCGATGCCGCGCGGGCGTTGATCGAGGCTGTCTGGCTCACCGAGAGTGCCGAAAGCCGCTTGCGTCTCCTTGGCGCCTTGCGAGGCAACCTTTCGGAAAAAGATGCACCGTTTCTAAAAGGTCTGGACAAGGATCGGGCACCGCGTGTTCGTGAAATGGCTCAAAGGCTGCTCGTTCGTTTGCCGGGCTACGAAGGAGACAATCCGGCACTGCGTGCAGCGCTCGAGCGGGTGAAGGTTTCGAAATCCGGTTTGATCTTCAAGAAAGCGGTTCTGGCGTTGGAACTGCCCGCGACAGTCAAAGACCTCACCAAGATGAGATGGCTTGACGACACATTCGGCTCGGTCGGCTTGGATTTGCTGGCGGCGTCATTATCGCTTTCGGTGGATGCAATGGTGGCGGCGGCTGAAAAGCAGGGTGATCTGCTGACGGCCTTCCTTTTCATGGCAACGCGTGACCGGCGGCTCGACATCGTGAAGGTGATTGCCGACCGTCATCTTCGCAACAGCTGGGAAGCTTTTTCCGCGTTCGATGCCGAAATGCTGACCGATTACAGTCCCGAGATGCGGCAGCTCTGGGTCGAGCATATCTTTCAGCCGGACAGGTGGCCCGCCGAGACATCACCATGGACGATCCGCCTGATGGCGCAATGGCTCGAAGGGCAGGCAACGGAAAATGCCTTCAGCGCGGTCTTGCAGTCAAAGCCATGGCGCTCGCTGCACAAAGACAGCGCGCGTTATGATGCGAATATTCTCGACGATATAGCCGTTATGTGCCCGTCATCGATGCGTTCGACGCTCCGCAGCGAACTTGCTGCGCTCGATCCCGTCAAGTGCGGCAATGCCTTCCTTTTCCTCGATTTCATGGACAGTCTGGAGACCGCCTATGCCTGAAGCCCAACTTCGCCGTCCTGCAGAACAGATCTATGCAGGCGAACTGGCTGCACTTGCGAAGGGCGACGATCGTCCAAGACCGGCCAACTGGAAACTCTCGCCGCAGGCGGTCGTCACCTACCTTCTCGGCGGTACAGCATCCGACGGCAGCCTGATATCGGCCAAATATGTTGGAAACCGGCGGCTGATCGAGACCGCGGTAGCGACGTTGGCGACCGACCGGGCCCTCCTGCTGCTCGGCCTGCCGGGTACGGCGAAGTCCTGGGTTTCAGAGCATCTTGCTGCGGCGATATCCGGCTCGTCGCAGCGCCTGATCCAGTGCACGGCGGGGACCGACGAAAACCAGATCCGCTATGGCTGGAATTATGCTCTGTTGCTGGCAAAAGGACCGTCTCCAGACGCATTGGTCAAAACGCCGCTTGTGCGGGCAATGGAGGAGGGCACGCTTCTTCGGCTCGAAGAACTGACGCGTATGGGCTCGGATGTACAAGATACGCTGATCACGGTTCTCTCGGAAAAGACATTGCCGGTGCCTGAACTCGATACTGCAATCAACGCCGAGCGTGGCTTCAACATCATTGCCACCGCCAACAATCGTGACAAGGGCGTCAACGATTTATCATCGGCGCTAAAACGCCGCTTCAATGTCGTGGTGCTACCGTCGCCAGCTACGCTAGAGGAAGAAACCCAGATCGTCGTCAAACGGGTCGGCGAGATCGGCACCAATCTTAGCCTGCCGCCGATCCAGCCCGCGGATAAAGAACTCGCTCGTATCGTCACCGTTTTCCGTGAAATCCGTGACGGCAAGACGTTGAATGGCAAGGTGAAGCTCAAGACTTCCACCGGCACGCTCTCAACCGCAGAGGCAATTTCCGTCGGTGTGTCGGCCTGGGCAGAAGCAGCCCATTTCGGAGATGGCCGCATCGACGCCAATGCATTGGCGACCAATATTGTCGGCGCCGTGGTCAAGGATCCGGTGCAGGATAGCGTGGCGCTCGCGGAATATCTCGAAACCGTCATGCGCACGCGCGATGGCTGGAGCGATCTCTACGAGGCCATCCGCGAGGTCATCTAAGCAATGAAGAGGAAAGCGCATCTTTTCGGCATCAGGCATCATGGGCCGGGGTCGGCCGCGCTCTTAAAAGGCGCACTCGACGCGCTCGATCCTGCCTGCGTGCTGATCGAGGGATCGCCCGAGGGAGATGCTTTGATTCAACATGCCGGTCTTGCCGGCATGAAGCCGCCGCTTGCCATGTTGTTCTATGCGGCCGATGAGGCAGCCAATGCTGTCTTTGCGCCGCTTGCTGAGTTTTCTCCGGAATGGGTTGCCATGCAATGGGCGCTCACCCATGAGCGGCCCGTTCGCTTCATCGATTGGCCGGCGTCCGTCTCCCTGGCACTTGGCAAGCTTGCCCGGGAGGAGGCGCTTGCCGCGCTTCAAAAGAGAGTCGAGGAAGAGGAAGCTGCAGAGACATCGGCAAGCACGGAAGATATGGTCTCCAATACATCGTCTGCGCGCCTCGATCCGCTTGATCTTCTGGCGGAGGCCGCCGGCCATAGTGATGGCGAGAGCTTCTGGAATGGGTTGATCGAGCAGGGGGCTGATAGCCAATCACCGCTCGACATCTTCGCGGCCATCGAGACGGCGATGATGGAAACAAGGCAGCACCAAGCCGATGTCGGCGGTATGAGTGAAACCGAATGGCTTCGTGAAAATCGCCGCGAGGCCTTCATGCGCGGCCATATCCGGGATGCGTTGAAGAGCTATGAGGGTGAGGTCGCCGTCGTCGTGGGCGCCTGGCATATCGGCGGTCTCCGTGCCGAGACAACGGCTGCCGAAGACCGATCCATCATCAAGGACCTGCCGAAGATCAAGGTGGAGGCGACCTGGGCGCCGTGGAGTGATGGGCGCTTAAGCTACGCCTCCGGTTATGGGGCAGGGGTTATTTCGCCCGGCTGGTATCGACATTTATGGGGGCTTTATTCGGGCGATCGGCGCGAAGGACCGGAGGCCTTTGCCGCCATCTGGCAGGCGAGAACGGCCGCCTTATTGCGACAGGAGGGGTTCGACGCTTCGACGGCATCGGCGATCGAGGCGGCCCGACTGGCGCTTGGGCTTGCGAGCATGCGCGGCCTCAGCGTGCCAGGCCTTGCCGAGATGCGAGACGCCTCGCTTTCCTCGCTTTGCCATGGCGATGACGTGCAACTCGCGATGATCGAGCGCCAGCTTTATATCGGCAACCGGATCGGAGAGATTGACGCCGCGGTTCCGCAAATGCCGCTTGCCAAGGATTTCGAGGTTTGGTGTCGCAAGACGCGTCTGAAGCCTGACGAGACGGCCAATGAGATCAAACTCGATCTACGCAGTGAGGCCGGTCTCCTCAAATCGACCTTTCTGCACCGTCTCAATCTGATAGGCGTCCATTGGGGCCGCCTGATCGACGCCGAAGCCGGGCGTGGAACTTATCGCGAAATCTGGAGGCTTGCCTGGTCGCCCGATATGTCCGTGGGTCTGGCCGAAGCCCTGGTCTGGGGCCTGACGATCGAGCAGGCGGCGGGGACAGCGACAGTCGATCGAGGCCGCAAGGCTGGCGGTGTTGCGCAGCTTTCGGATCTCGTTCGTGGTGCACTTGTTGCGGATCTTCCAGAGGCGGCAAGCGCGTGTATCGATCTTCTGCAGGCCGCCGCCGCGCAGAGCAGCGACATTACAGATCTGATGAATGCGGTGGCGCCCCTCGTGCGCATCGTTCGCTATGGCAGTGCCCGAAAACTGCCGGAGGCGGAGCTTCGTGCGCTCATCAATGCGCTGAGTGTAGAAGTGAATGCCGGTATCCGTATCGGCTCCCGCCAATTGGACGACGACGCTACGTCGAAGCGAATGATGGCGATGCGCGCCTATGATGAAGCGCTCGGCCTCTTTGCGGATGTCGCTTTGCTTGATGAATGGCGGCGACAGCTCGCTCTCATCGTCGATGACGAACAGGTCGTGACGCCGGTCATCGGCTTCAGCTTGCGCCGGCTGCATGATCTCGGTCTTTGGGATGAAACGCAAATCGCCGCCGCCTTTTCGCGCAAGATCATCGGCGAGACGGCTGCGAGAGCTGGGGCATTCGTCGAAGCCTTTATCGCCGGGGCGGCCGAAGTCCTGATCCAGGATCAGGCGCTGCTCTTCTTGATTGACGAATGGCTTTGTGGGCTCAATGAGGAGGTCTTCGTGGAGAGCCTGCCCCTTCTCCGGCGAGCACTGTCCGGTTTCGACATGATTGGCCGTAAGCGCATCATGGCGCGCATCGCGGGTGGAAGGAAGGAACCGTCAGTCGCAATGGAGACGGCCGAACACAATCCGGTCTTTGAACGCGCGTTGCCTTTACTGAGGCAAATCCTGGGATTGGACGCATGAGCTCAGAACGCATCCGCCGCTGGAAGCTGGCACTCGGCGACGACGACATGGATGGGCTTGGTGAGCGTGACCAACGGCTGAGCCGCGCGCTTTCCGCACTTTACGAATCCGATAGCCCCAAGGGGCGCGGTGGGCTGGGCGCCTCATCGCCAAAGGTTTCGCGTTGGCTTGGCGACATTCGCGAATTCTTTCCGACGCCCGTCGTGCAGGTCATCCAGAAGGACGCGTTCGAGCGCCTCAACCTCAAGGCGCTGATGCTAGAGCCGGAGTTTCTCGAGACGCTGGAAGCGGATGTGCATCTCGTCGCAGATCTTATCTCACTTCGCGGGGCGATGCCCGAAAAGACGATGGAGACCGCGCGCGCGGTGGTCGGTAAGGTCGTCGAGGATCTGATGAAGCGGTTGCAGTCACAGACAGTGGAGAAGATAACGGGCGCCTTGAACCGTTCGCAGCGCACACATCGCCCCCGGCATGCCGATATCGACTGGCCAAGGACGATCCGTGCCAATCTCCGCCACTACCAGGCGGATCTCAATACGATCGTGCCGGAAACTCTGGTTGGATTCGCGCGGAAGAGTCGGACGCGCGCTGATCTCGATCACGTCATGCTTTGCGTGGATCAGTCCGGTTCCATGGCATCCTCGGTCGTCTACTCGTCGATTTTTGCAGCCGTGATGGCCTCGCTTCCGGTTCTATCGACGAAACTCGTCTGTTTCGATACCTCGATCGTTGATTTGACAGAGGATCTCTCCGACCCAGTGAAGGTTCTCTTCGGTGTGCAACTCGGTGGCGGCACGGACATCAATGCAGCGCTCGCTTATTGCGAGACCAAGATCGACCGTCCGAGCAAAACGCATCTCGTTCTCGTTACCGATCTTTACGAAGGTGGAGACGCCGCTTCAATGTTGGCGCGCGTTGCCGGGCTCAAGCACTCCGGCGTCAATGTGATCGTTCTGCTGGCGCTTTCTGACGATGGCAGGCCCAGCTACGATGCTCGTCACGCCGGTGCGATCGCCGCGATGGACTGCCCGGTCTTCGCCTGCACGCCGGATCAATTTCCGGACCTGATGGCGACCGCGTTGACCAGGCAAGATATCGGCCAATGGGCCAGCGCGAACGGTATTGAGCTTGTTCGGGGTTCCTGAAAGCTTTCATGGTCCGACCAACTGATTTGATACGAGGAATCACCCGACAGTGTGCCTCACACGTTCGGAAGATCGCTCAAATGGTAAGCTGCCCAGATACCCGCTTGAAACAAATGCAACCATTCTCCTCGAGCTTTGATGAGGGTGATTCGAGGGTTGAGATCGACGTCCTTGGGCAATACCAATCGTATGTTCGCGCGGCATTTCATTCCCTCGGGCCCCAGAACGGCCAGATGGCATAGGGTTGGCTCTTCGCGGTATTGCGCTGCAAACACGAAAATCTTGCCGTCTGTAGCAAAAGCATGTGATCCTCTAAAGGGCACTTCCGAATAGGATGTCATGAACTCGGGTCTGATCTGGCCGAGGCAAAAGTCACTGTAATAGTAAAACCATATGTCCAAGCCGGTGACATTCAGTGCGTAGCAGTCATCAATGTACCGTTCGGCCTCAGGGTGGTTATGCTGCCAGTGGATGTGCCCCGCGATGTCGACGCAAACCAAGCCCCCACTGCCCAAACCCGCCGGCCCCGGACCGTTCCAACCGTGATTGCCGAACACGCCTTCATCAAAATAGGAAATCCAGATGCGTCCTGCAGAGTCTCCTTGAATGTCGCTAATGCTGCTGCCGGCGTGGAAGGATTCCAACACCTTGCCGTTGGCATCGAATAAATGTGCATTCAAGCCTGGAGTCTCCCCATCAATCCAAGGGCAAAGGCCATTGGCAACAAGTACCCCGCGATTTTGAAGTGGGGCGAAGATCGGAAATTTGAAATCTTCCGGCAACGATAGGTCGGCGCAATAGCCTTGGTCTGATGACCAGAGCGACCAAACCTTTGCCGAATCGTGGCGGCGAAAGAGACCAAAACAGGTGCCATTATCTGCTATTGCGAAGCGGGCGTCATTTGCCGGCCGCGGTAGCCGTTCAATTCGATGGGGTTGCCAATCGATGTTCATCTTCTTTACTCATGATTATTCGTCGGGAATTGAGCCGGCGTGCTCGTCCGCGCGGCTTACATAGCAGATCTCTCCCATCCGTCAGCAGTCCGCTCCGTGACATTGCAGCCGTCGATCGATCTTGCGAGCATGGAGAGGATCTTTCCTTGGAGCAGGCCTTTTGACGTCAGCGGCACGACTGCAACACATGGCAATATGCCCATAGCCGAGGATTGGTCCGATTTCGAAGAAGTCGTCATGACTGCTTTCGGCGACCAAAGCTGCTGATGCGAAGATTCCGCAATCAGGCGATTAACGCCATTAAGGGGCGGCAAACGAACCCGATTCCGGTGCAGCCAGTCTCGTTGTCGCACAAATAATGAGAGGGAAAATGCGGCAGATCAAAAGGACGACCGCCAACATCGTTCGCGGCCGCTCCGGCGAAGGTGAGGGCTTGTACCCAGCGGGAACGATGACAGTCGTGCCGTCCAGGGTGATGATAGTACGCGAGCCGGCCGCGTTTGCTGCTCCGCTTGCGGCTTATTCCAGTTTTCAGGCGACTTTCGTCGCCGAACCGACCGCAAGGATTCCCTCAGCTGTTATCAAATTGAGGAGAGGTCAGGCCCATTTCTTGACAGAATCGATTGCTTAACAGCGTTCAAAAAATCGAGTTTGGATAACCCGTCGCCATTGGGATCATAGACCCCCCCCAAATTTCACCATATCAAATTCCTCGTAATCTCCGCTCGATAGAAATGCGTCAATAAACTCCAGCACCACGTCAAGCTGCTGAGGTTCAGCATTTCTTACAAAATCTTCGATAGCGGCTTTATAGCTGCCATACTCCAAGCGCCAATCCTGATGAAAATAGCCCCCGAAGAACTGCCTTACCAAGTCGTCCATCTACAAATCCGGATATGAAGTTAAAAGGGCCTACCCATTTTTGCTTAGTGGGTCTTTTATGAGAACAACAGTCGTCCTATTGGTTGTAAAAGATGCAATTTTCTCCCTGCTGCATGACTTTACCTACGTTTGACTCAGACGTGGTACTGATTACCAACTTGTTTGAGTTTCCTCCCATCCAAGATGAGACCGTCGCCTGATTATCAGAAATAGTATTCGCGATAGCCTTACCTGCGGTATCGAGATTTGGAAACGACGAAGCGCTAGTCAAGCTAGGATCACTTGCGAGTCTCGCGGATAGATCAGCACCCGCTCGCCGCCGCATGAATTGCTATCACCCGACAGAGCGTTTCTCCATTGAGTTGTAGCACATAGAAACTTTAAGTCTGCCCGCTCTTTTGAAACCCGTGGCAACTGCCGCTCGGGCGAACAGGGGGCCGCGCTAGGTTCGCAGCATTTTCCAAGATCTCCACGGCGCGATGGCTGCAGATAGCGTTAGATGTCCTGAAAGAGCTCGCCAAAAGCGGCCTCCGCATCGGCTTGTGATTCTCGCGTCAATGCATCCCTAACTTTCGTGAGCAGTTCGCGAAAGATGAATCCGTTTTTCGCGACCACAAGGTCCAAATCCTGCTTTGCTTCAATCAAATTACCTTGGCGCGTCTTCAACCAAGCTCGAATCGTCAATGCGTACGGATTTTCCGGCGCATTTGCCAATACTTCGGAAACATCACGGAGCGCTTCCGCGTGCTGACCGGCAGCTATTTCGATTTCCGCTCGGAATACCAGATCGGTGCGTTGAGAATTCTCGATTTGTTGCAGAGGGAGGTAGGCGAAGGTAGTGTGGGGCGGGCGTATGACTTTATTCAGATCTGCCAGGGCGAGGTCTTGTCTTCCGGCGCCGTGAAAAGCCTCGGCCCTCGATCGATAATAGCCGAGATTATTTGGGTCAACCGCAAGTAATTTGCTGAAGTCGGCGACTGCAAGGTCATACTGCCTCGTCCCCAAGTAAAGTTTGGCGCGCTGCTCTCGTGCTGTTCGACTGTCGGTAACCTCCAGGAGATCATTGCAAACTTCGATTGCATGCAATTCTGAGTTTTGATCTACGCTGATAGCGGCGAAGGTGCAGTCAAATTCCGAAGGTATCTTTTTATTGAGGAGAGCACCTAGTGCTTCCCGTGCCTCGCTACCGTCTGGATAGGCTGCAATTCCAGAGGTGAAGTCCTGCCGCGCCTTCCCTTTGTCGCCGGTCGCGAGGTAAATTCGACCGCGTTGCGTAAGGGCTACGCTCAAATTGGCGTTGTCAGCCCGGCCTTCATCGGAGCTCAGCTCAACGGCTCGACCGGCAAGTACCATGGCCTGTTCGAGCTCATGGCGCGCAAGATGAATCTCAGCCATCATTGTCAAAATGTCAGAGCGCGGAGGTGCGATGGCAAGAAATTTTTCGCAATCCTTTAGAGCAAGATCGTCCTTACCTGTTCCTTTGTATGCACTGCTCCTGAAGAGATAGACGAGAGGGTCGTTGGGGCTGATAGCTGCTGCCCGGTTAAGATCTTCCAGCGCAAGCTGATATTGCTCGATTTCAACCAGATGGTGGCCTCGCAATAAATAGGAACTCGCTTGCTTTGGCGCGAGCTCCACGATCTTGTCGAGGTCCGCTCTCAATCGCGCCGCGGCCTTCTGTTTTTCACCGGGATTTGGTGACGTGCCAGAGATAATATCGTTGATCCGGGACCGTATGTCGTAGGCGGGGACGAGAAGAGGATCCAGCGCGATAGCCCGGTCGCAATCTCGAGTCGACATCTGCAGCGAAGATTGTTTGAACTGGAATCCGCATCGATCAGCAAGCGCCTGTGCGAGTTTGGTTGGTTCGTTGATCGAGTCGATTAGCTTGGTGCAGTCAGCAGGTGTCGAGCAGAGTTGCGGCGATGGCAAGTCGAGCGAACCGGCATGCGCGTTGGCCACTTCGATCAAGGCGATCGTAGCGGAGATAAGGAGGCGTTTCAGTATTGTCATTAAGGCGTCTCACGAATGCTGAGCTGTTGGCGGCCCTCCGCCAGATCGGATCGAACGGCAGGCTATAACCATCCTAGGCGGTACGCGTCGCATCAGTTAGGGAAGAATGGAACTGCCAAGTTAAAAACAGCCCTAAAAACTAATGGGCGTAGAAATTTGACTCAGCAACCTTTGATACTGTTTGGCCTGCTGCCGGTTTCATGGACATCGAGTTAAGGGGCACCGTAACGTTAACCGGGCATCGATCAAAATGTGGGATCTGGTGGGATGACCAGATTTACCCGTGATCCTCTTTATCGTCGCCACCGCTTTCCAGCGGAGATAATTGCCCATGCCGTTTGGCTGTATTTCCGGTTTCCGCTCAGCCTGCGCATGGTCGAGGATATGCTGGCAGCGTTGGTGCGAGGATCAGCAAATGTGCGAAATTCAGTCTTTAATAGGCCGCTTATTTTGTTGCTGCCGTCGACGCCTCGCAACGAACGGATTTCGGGCGTCCGCAAGAATGGTGACCCCGATCGCGGCTTCTGTCTGCTGAGCAAGGAATGACCGAGCGCGCAACCGCGGCCCGATGATGCCCTTGTATCTGCCCATCGCCGTTTCGATCAGCGCCCGCTCGCCATAGCCGGTAGACGCCTGCCATTTCAGCCGACCATCTGTCTGTATCGATGCGATGTGGTCGTCTCTCTGGCAGGATGCTTGGGCGTTGGGCCGTTCAACCGCGTTCGAGCGTGGTGGAATGACGACCTTTGCGCCTGCGCTATGACGCAGGACAGCCTCATAGGTCGGAGTGCCATCATAGCCGCCATCGGCAGTAAACTGGCCGATCTCATCGTCGATCTGGTCCAGCAACGGCTTCACCTGCGAAGCATCTCCTGTTTCCTTATCTGTCAGACTGTGCGCAATGATTTCACCACTGTCGGCATCAACCACCAGATGCAGCTTTCGCCAGCCACGCCGGGACTTTGCACCATGCTTTTCTTCCAGCCATTGGCCAGCGCCATAGATCTTCAGCCCGGTACTGTCGACCAAAACGTGACGTGGTCCATCTGGCGCATCCGTCGTTCGGCAGACGGCACCCAGGCTCTTGCCCGTCGGCTGAGTGTCGTGTGATCGGGCACGGGCAGATCAAGTCCCATCAGATCAAGCACTGAACTCAAAAGCCCTTCGCTCTGGCGCAGCCGCAGTCCGAATACCATGCCCAGCGTCAGAGTAGTTTCGATCGCCAGATCGGAGTAACGCGGCTGGCCTCTGTCTTGCGTCGTGGCGCGGCCCAACCGCCAAGCGCTTCCGGCGTTACCCAAAGGGTCATACTGCCACGGCGACGAAGACCCGCCTCGTACTCCTGCCAGTTCGTCACTTTGAATTTCATCTTGGTGATACGGTGTCGACGGGAGGCGTTGTGCTTATGAGGCATGCTGGACCAATCAAGCTATTTTCGATCCAGGCCGCATAGATGCAAAACGTTGAAATTTGATCCCTGCGCCAATTCCCACCTTTAAGTCTCACGGGCGGTTCCGGCACATGATCTCCTTGCCGCTTCAGATCTCTCCATGTTTTTTTACAAGATATTTATATTTCGGCAGGCTTCCCCCAATCGAAAAGCTACCTCCATCGTTCTAGGGTGAGGACTCGTTAATTGGACCACAAGATGACGATTGCGGCTCGTCGAAAGACGTTCATGGGTAAAAATCGTATAGGACCATCACCTTGAGGCCGTCCCCAAAACCTTCGAGTGACAGACCGTTGTTACCTCGCTGGGCCAATGACCGATTGAGGGAAATGAGTAGGCGGTCCTTGGATTGCCAACTGACATGATTCAGCGATCCGCAGTTGCCAGAGAAGACCCAGTTGGACGATGGCCAAGCAGCCTGCTCACTGATGCCAGCACGCACGACCGAAACCAGCTCACTACAGAAGGGAGAAATGCCGCCTCCTCCTGCTTCCGTAAACACGATAGCGCGGTGAGCGGCGTCGGGTGACGATAGATCATCCTGAACGGACATTTCCTCCGGCATATGGCCGCGCTCCCGCCACCAAAAATAGCCGTGATAAAGTACCGTCACCGCTCCAATGAATGCAAAAGACAGTAATAAGAACTGCGACAACAACCGTCTCAAATTAAACTCCTGCTGGGTTGGGACGCGTTTATCAGAGCCAGAATATAACGGCTGCTGCTATACAAATACTTGAGAAGAAAGTGTGGGCGCAGCGGTCGTATCGAGTGTGAATGCAACGCCAGTCCTTGAGCTTTCCGAACATGTTTTCGATCTTGTGGCGGTGTTTGTACAGCACTGGATCGCAAGCAAATTAGTAGGTCCTAGGTCGACGATTTCTTGACATCTGAACGGCTCTGCATTTATTTCAAATGCACCACCGATTCGCTTCCGAGGCGTTGCTTGAAAAAGTATTCAATCGCCGTCGGGGCAGATAACGCGACGTACAGCATCTTCCAAGCGACTGATGATCAGTCGAGTCTGTTGTTTTCATCATTATGCCAAAATCCTCGGGACCATCGCCGGCGGTATTGCATCGGGTGATATCAAAACGCCGGCGTAGACGGGTGCAGTGCTCCGCCTCTCCATAAAAGCGTACGTCGCCTGGCGGCACCACGAGATAGATCGAACGGTTTCCGCCGAACCTGCCCTCCTGGAGATCCCCAGATGCGTTCTCGCCTCTTCCAGTATCTCGAGAGCCGCATCGATGTCTTTGCCTCGTTCGACGAGCACGAGACGCCGCCCACAGGTGTGTGGCGTTTTATGTGGCACCATCTCAAGGTGGTGAAGGGTTGGCTGGCCGCGATTATGGTGATCGAACTGGCCTTCAGCGGTGTAGAGGCGGGGATTTATCTAATGGTCGGCTGGTTCGTCGACCTGCTGAACAAACACTCGCCACAGACAATCTTCCATGATTATGGCTGGTTGCTGGCCGGTGCAGCCTTTGTTGTTCTGGTGATCAGGCCGGTCCTGTTCTTCGTGGTACAGGTCGTTACCAATCAGATCGTAGTGCCATCATTGACCAACCAGATCCGCTGGCGCAACCATATCTACACGATTGGCCATTCGCTAGGCTACTTCCAAAACGATTTCGCCGGACGCTTGTCGGCGCGCGTCATCCAAGCTGGCCAGTCGATCCGCTCCGCCATCATCGCAGTGATCGGCGATCTATGGTATGCGCTGATCTTCACTTCTGTGACCATCGGCTTCTTCGCTTCGGTGAATGTCCGGCTGATGCTGCCGGTGATCCTCTGGCTCGCGGCCTATGCCACCCTGCTTAGTTTGTTTGTGCCACGCGCGCTGAAACTATCCGAGGCGAATTCGCTTGGTCGTTCCTCGACCACCGGGCGTATCGTCGATTCCTATACCAACATCCTCACCGTGAAGCTGTTCGCCCGTGGCGATCTCGAACGTTCGGCCGTGCGGGAATCGCTCCGTCGCTGGAATGATGCCTTCCTCGACCTGATGCGCCTGATCCTTGGTGCCAGCCTGGTGCTGCAGGTCCTCAACAGCGCGCTGATCGTCGTGACGGCAGGCCTGACGCTCCACCTGTGGAGCCATGGCAACATGACTGCTGGTGCCGGCGCAGCCGCGATCACGCTGGTACTGCGCCTCGTCCAGATGTCGGGCTGGCTGATGTATCTGGTGCGCGACGTCTTCGACAATATCGGCACAGTGCAGGAGAGCATGCTCACCATCGCCAAGCCGCACGACCTCGTTGACGATCCCGATGCCGCCACGCTCACCGTACCGGACGGAAAGGTCGTCTTCGAACATGTGCGCTTCAGCTATGTCGGTGCCACACCGATATTCGCCGATCTGTCCCTGACCATCCGGCCCGGCGAGAAGATCGGCATCCTCGGCCCCTCGGGCGCCGGCAAGTCGACACTCGTCAATCTGCTGTTACGCCTCTATCCTATCCAGGGCGGCCGTATCCTGATCGACGGCCAGGACATCGCCCATGTCACCCAGGACAGCCTGCGTCAGCAGATCGGCGTTGTAACACAGGACAACTCCCTCCTGCACCGCTCCATTCACGACAACATCGCCTATGGCCGTTCGGTGATCGACCGCGGGGCCATCGAGAATGCCGCCCGCCAGGCCGCCGCCCATGAATTCATCCTCGGCCTCGGCGACCAAGATGGTCGCGCAGGCTACGAATCCCGGGTGGGAGAGCGCGGCGTCAAGCTCTCCGGTGGCCAGCGCCAGCGCATCGCCATCGCCCGCGTGTTGTTGAAGGATGCCCCGATCCTCGTCCTGGATGAGGCGACTTCCGCGCTCGATTCAGAGGTGGAAGCGGTGATCCAGAGCCAACTCAAACAGCTGATGCAGCACAAGACCGTCCTTGCCATCGCGCACCGTCTTTCCACCATCGCCCAACTCGACCGACTGATCGTGCTTGACGAGGGCCGTATCGTCGAGGAAGGCCGGCACGAGGAGCTGATCGCGAAGGGCGGGCTTTATGCGCGGCTGTGGAGCCGGCAATCGGGCGGCTTCCTAGCGCCAGAGGAAAGTACGGCGGCGCGGTAGAACTGGGTACGTGGGGCAAGATAGGTGGTGATTGAGTTCGTGGTGGGTGGTTGCATCGCTGTTCTGGCTTCTTACCGCTCGCGACGTTTTGATCGCGGGACTCAATTTCTGGGGGGTAGGTTTTTCCTTAGGTATCCTTTACTTGCAGTGGCCAACAACGCTGCTGTTCTTCGCCGCCTTAGTGACCTTCCTTTCGCTTTGGAAAGGCGCTGATGAAGACGGCAGCGAACTGCCTCGAAAGAGCTGGAGACTGGCACAAGCAAGTGGTGCCTGTCTGCGATCATAAGTGGGGCAAGAGCATTGAAGTGTTCGTGACAATTGCTTGGATTGCCGATTTCAGGTCAATCAATCCAATGAGCCTTGCCCGGTTCCCGCAACGCTTTCTCCATGTTCGGATCGGGAGCCACTTCATGACCTGTTCCACCGTCCTATGGATGCTCCTGGTCATATTCGCAGGGGCGCTGGCACATGTCATTCTCACCCAGAGGCGTGAGGGCCATCTTGCGGTGCCACCCATTCCGGGTCCTGAATGGGCTGCTAAATCGCGAGTTCAGCGCGTCATCCTGACCGGTGGAGAGGCTTCGGATTAAAATGCCGTTCCGGCGTTGCTGGCCATCCCGGTGGGCAAGCCGAAATTATTTCTTGCCGACAAGGGCTATGATGGCGACTTCCTCCGCTGAGAACTGCTGATGCCCGGGATCAGGCCCATCATCCCTCCGAGGGCCAATCGCAAAGACCCGCCCACCTGCGACTTCCGAGCCTACAAGGATCGAGACCGTTTCGAGCGGATGTTCAATAAGCTTAAACAGTTCAGGCGTATCGCGACACGCTACGACAAGACGAAGGCTTCGTTCGCTGGATTCCTTGCCCTGGCCTCGGTCAAACTCTGGTTGCCCTTCATATGTGCGCACGTCTTTTAGGACGCTCTTTCTCCGCTCCCCAGAAAGAAAGTCGAGCATCGGGCGCTTCTTTGTGAACAATAATTTGCATATGAGCTCGAAGCTTGCTGCGAAAACGTGAGGCGCTGCGGACTCCCCATACCCCGATGAAGCATTCCCCGGACATATCGTTCTTGAAGACCGCCGCACCACCAAAGGCTGAAGACAGACCGCCTTCGCCAACCACACCCCCGTTGCCGTAAACTGCTATGACGCGGTCCAGCGGCGCAACGCTGACAACTGTGTCGCCTGATGGAGCGAAACCCGCGCTTCTAAAAAGATTGACTGGGCAAGGAGTGACGTCAATACGGGTATCCGTGTGAAGCGGATCCGAAAGTTCACTCCTTGCGGGCGGACCCCAACGTATTGGTCTGCTTAAGCAATTCCATGCCAAAGTGGGGTCAAAACCGGCGCGGAGATAACCCATTTAATCTTTAAGTTTTCGCTGCATTTCCAAATGGTTGTCGCTCGTATCAGTGGGGTGAGCCCTCGGAACCGATTTTCACCTATTGCACGTAGACCGGCACGATTGCTGAGGTTTCGTCGCGGTAGGGTAGGCGGATCTGGAAGCGGTGTTCGCCGCTCTGGATGGGCCAAAAGACGGGCCGGTCGGGATCGGTGATTGCGAAAGGCTGACCGTCTACATACCAGACGATTTGCGGCACATGCGGTTCAACATCGGCTTTCAGTGCTAAGCGGTCGAATACGGCTGGCTGTTCAGGATTACGCCAGATCTGACTGTTGCGCGTGGGCGCTGAAATGGTGACATGGATCTGCGGGCTAGAAGCATCGACATTGGCGAGCGAAAAGCCTGGGTGCCTCCCGGCAACAACATTGATAGGCACTGATTTGAGAGTGGCGTCCGGACGAGGTGGTACTGCAGCCACCTTCGGCATCTCATTGGGCTTCAGCCATTCCACCAGAGTCTGGCTACAGGTGTTGTCGTTGGCCTGCCCATTGACGACGCAAACGTCGACCGGCTTGCGGTCCGGCGGGGTTGGAAAGCGTGCATCGGCGAGATCTCCAGGCTTGTTGCCATGGACCCGATCGATGATCGCATGCACGAGGCGTGCAGCACTGCTGGCACCGGTCATCCTGTTCATGGTGCCGTCATCGCCGCGCCCGACCCAGACGCCGACAATGACCTTCTCCGAATAAGCCATAGCCCAGGCATCCCGATAGCCCTGGGAGGTGCCGGTCTTGATGGCGACAGGGAAAGGATATTCCAGCGACCCATAGCGATGGAAGCTCGGTAGCCGGGCCTGCGGATCGGATAGGAAGGACGTAATCAACCGGGCGGTGTCCAAAGACATAATCCGCACTGATTGATGCTGCGGCTGCTCGCGCGCCCAGCGCAGGTCCTGCAACTGACCGTCATTGGCCAGCGCACCATAGGCGCGCATCAGTTTGTCCAGACGTGTCGGAAGCGAGCCGATCGCCATCGACAGGCCGAAATAATCGGCGGGGCTTTCCAGATCATGCAGGCCGAGATCGCGCAAGAAGCGGAAGGTCGTCTCGAGACCGATACTACGCAGCAAATTGGTGGCGGGCACGTTGCGCGAATTGGCGAGCGCCTGGCGCGGCAGCATTGGGCCAAGGAATTCGCGGTCGGCGTCACCGATGCCTGATGCGCCTTCGGGCAGATCCAGCAACATGTCGGTTGGCTTGAGCACGCCACGTTCGAATGCCAGCGCATAGATAAAGGGTTTCAAGGTTGAGCCGGGCGAGCGCTGTGTCCGTGTGTAGTCGAACGCGCCTGCATGGGGGCCGTAATAGTTGCTCGATCCCACTTGCGCCAGAACCTCGCCGGTCTGGCGTGACACCACCATGGCCCCGACCTGCTGCGCACCCGCAGAGCGCCAGTGATCGAGATATTGTCGTGCAAGAGCGGTAACGTCGGCTTGGAGAGGAAGGTCGATCGTCGTCTGGATCAGAGGCGTGCTCGCGGAGGCGACCGTCAATTGGCGGCTCTCGATGAGATCGCGATAACGCAGTATCAGATGCAGGGCGTCCGGGCGGCGGGGCAGATTCGGCATCTGCACGGCATCGAGCTGACGATGCGAAATCTCGGCCTCGTCGGCATCGATGATCTTTTGTTTCAGCAGCACGTCCAACATCTGATGGCCGCGCTGAATTGCCCGGCGCAAGCCCTCTGGCCGCAGCGGGTTCATGCGGGTTGGCGACTGCGGGATCGCCGACAGCAGGGCGATTTCCGCCCAGGACAAGTCCGCCACCGGCTTGTCGAAATAGAGCCGTGCCGCATGCGCGATGCCGTGGCTGCCGTTGCCATAAGGGGCGAGCCGCAAATACTGCGCCAGAACAGCTTGGCGGCCGTAACGCAGGGTCAATAAGACACCTGTACCGGCCTCCAGGATCTTGTGCACGATTGTGCGAGATTCCGGCTGCTGCATTCGCGCCACTTGCATCGCAATGGTCGAAGCGCCAGAGCGGTGTCTGGCAGCGCCGAGATTTTGCCACGCCGCACGGCCGACGGCGTAGGGGTCAACGCCGGCATGTTCGAAAAAGCGCCTGTCTTCGAGGGCAAGCGTCGCCCTGACGAATCGGTCAGGCAACTGCTCCAGCGGCCAATAGCCATAATCGACACGCCCGCTGACGTCGTCACTATGGCCAATCTGCGCGAGAAAAGCACCGCTACGGTCATAAAGTATCGGAGTCGGTGCAGGCGCAATCAGCTGCGCACGCTGATTGATGAGATATCCATAGATCAGGGCGCCGGCTACCAGAACCAGCGAGGAGACGAGTGAAAACTTTGATCGACGGCTTCCCAACAGTGTCACTACCCGGCTGGCCGGCTCCTTGCCTGATATTTGTTCTGATCGTGATGGCTTACTTCGCCACCACCACGATCTGCAAGGCGGCACTCGTTCCTCGCACGCCCTTTTGGTACATGGTCTCGGCGAAGGCCTGTGGCTGCGTATAGGAACCGGGGATCAGGGCGCGCATCCGATAGGCAAAGGTATAGTTGCCCTTCGGCAGCCTGTCGGAGGCCGAGAATACCTGATCGTCCCCATAGGAAACCCAATCCGAGGGTAAGGTTGAGGCTACCGCAGGTGCCGCCTCGGCCGGAGCCGTGGCGATATTAGGATTGAGGGGATCCAGTCCCGCTGCAAGCGGCATGGTAAGAGCCACATGGGTGCGATCTTCGGAGACAACCAGTTCGACCCTCTCTTCCAATACATCGCCCACCTTCAGCGTGATTGTGCCTTTGGCATCGGGGGTCAGCTTCTCCGGCGGCACATCGCCGGCGGCGACGCGATAGAGCGTGCGTGTGAGAGCGAAGCCCTGACTCTGGGCTTGCGCCTTGTAACCGGCCTCGGCGGAGAGATAACTGGTTTCGACCAGCGCGAGAGCGGATGTCGTCCCCATATTGTTGATGGTGACGCTGCCCGGATCCAGGGTGACCTGTCGTAACACAGGTGTATTCGCGTCCAGCGTACGAGCTTGAACGACGGCGTTCTGAGTGAGGGTCAATGGCAGGGGCGTCGTTGGCCTCTGCCACGCGGTTGCGAGTGCACGGATCGCGGCCGAAGTGGCGTTGGTCGAGCCCCATCCGTCGCCTTCGCCCAATTGCAGCAAGGCGTTTTTCAAAGCGGGATAGCGCGGATCTGCTTCCGAGGTCAAAGCCGCCGCGCGCACCGTCTCGGCAAGGCTACGGGCTTCCGAAGGCAGGATGATGGGGTTGCCGTCATCCTGTGCCTGGCCGTCATAGACCAGCTGGCCATTGCGAGAGAGGATGCGAACGCGCGACCACATCGTATCGGCCAGGCCACCGACCAGACGCTGGTCGGCATCTGGCGCGCCGGCTGCTGCCGCGGTCATCCGGGCAACGCTGACGTTCGGCATCAAGGCCGCGGAACGGGCAAGTTCGGCTGTATAGGCCGGGTCGAGCTTACCGCCTTCGGCCAGGGCCGTCAGGGCCTCGACCCGCTCGCGGATCTCGTCACCGGTGATGAGATGAGGATAATCCGAGCGCAGCGACAGTTTCAGCACGCTGGCAAGACGATCCGTCAACGCCTTGTCGGTCGGCTCGCCCGCCTTGTCCGCTGCGACCAGGAAGGAATAGGCCCAGGCCGTCAGCGAGACATTGCCCCTGCTGTGCGGCCAGAAGCCGACAAGACCGTCAGCATCGACCGCCTGACCGATTGCGAGCACTGTATTGTGGACATCGTCATCTACGCGTTTGTCGAGCTTCGCTGCTGCCAAGATGGGTGCGAAGCTCTTAAAGACGACGCTGGAGGAGGCTAGCGATATGCGTTGTTCGGTGGAGCCATAGGGAGATTCCAACAGGACGTTGAGCCCGGCGACCAGCTTCGCCAATGCTGGATCGGAGGTCAGGGTCATGACCCGCTGGAACGATCCGGGACGAACATCCTCCTGTGGCACCGACAGTGTTTTTGAGCCACCCGCTGGGATTTCGACGATTTCGTAATCCCTGGTCGGGATGCGGTCCGGCTTCACCGGCAGCGTGATTTCCACGTTGTCGCGAGCATGGTCGGCCTGGCGCTCCACACCGAAACGCAGTCGCACATCCTCCTTGCCGGGCTTTGGTTCTGGCACGGAGGCGAGAACGCCGATGTGAGCCGGCTTGTTCTGCTCCCACACGAAGGAGAGATCCTTGCCGCCCTCCAGCGTCAGGCCATCGGATGCGATGGTGGCAATACCGCCGCCACCGCCGCCTTCGACCACGCGAGCATTGACGCCTGCCTCGAATTGATCTCCGAACCGCAGGAAGCGAGGCAGGGCGGGCTGAGCCACGATTTCCTGCCGGATCAACATTTCGCCGGTGCCATAACCGAAGCGATCCGGGCCGCTGACGGCCTTGGCGCGCAGCTTGAAGACCGTGAGCGAGTCCGGCAATTTCACCTTGATTTTGGCGGTGCCATCCGGGCCGACCTTCACGTCGGGAAGATAGATCGGAACCGGCGTGAAATTCTTGCGGACGGAAATATTGTTGTCCGTGCCCCAATCTTCGCGTTCATCGCCGCCCGGCACTTCGTCGAGAGGAATGATACCGAAGGCCATGTTGCGGGTATCGCGCAGCGCCATGGTGGATTGGCGCTTGACGATGAAATTGTGCAACGGATCCAGCGGCTGCTCGGGCGCGAGTGACAGAACAGCCTGGTCGATCATCCAGAAGGTGGCATTGCCGGCGATCGGATGGCCCGTATCATCGGCCAGATGCAGGGTTACCTCCACCTCGTCGCCGGGTCGGGCTTTCTTCGGATAATCCATCGTCACGGTGACGGTATTCTTCACCGGCTTGACCGTCACCGTCTTCGTGGCAGCGATCGTGACGGGCTTGCCTTGATCGAAGGGCGCATTCGGTGAGGGAGTGCTGGTCTCCAGCCGCCCTCGCATGATGAGGAAGTGCACGGGGACTTCAGGCATATACTCCTTGCGGACGGTCACCGCATAATGACCGTAGCCATCGGCGATATCGACCCAATCATAGCGGAACTTACCCTCCGGCTCCTCGATGACGGCCAGAGCGCGTGCTGTCTGGAAGGGGGATTGGATCAGAAGATTGGCCGTTTCGCCGGGGATGTAGCTGTCTTTATCGGTGGTCACAACCGCGGTGCGCGCAGGTGCCTGTGACCAGGTGACCGGCGTGGTGCCGCCGACGAAGAAGTCGACGCTCACCTGCTGGCGGCGGCCAATCTTGTCGGTGGCCTCTAGCTGGATGATGTAGACGCCGGCATCGGTCGCCTCGAGCGCAAGCGTCTGAATATCCTTCGTGCTGGTAATCTTGCGCTCCAGCACGGTGTCGTCCATCTCCTGGGTGACATATTTCGCCGAGCCCTGGCTGAAATCGCTCGCCTGCAGGGTCGAGGTCCAGTTGCGATGGATCAGGCGCGCCGTCATCTCCAGTCCGGCGACGGGATCGCCATTGCCATCGACAGCCAGGATCTGCGGCTCGATGGCGCCGGGCTTTGGCACATAGCGTGGGACCTTCAGGCCGAGCACGAAAGGCGGGACTGCACAGACATTGGTGATGCTGCGCACCTGCAGATCATCGTCGCCAGTAACGGTCGCCTCGATCATATAGCGGCGGGGTTGTGCGGTGGGTTCGATCGTCGTGTCGAAGGTGATGCGCGAGGCACCACCGGCATCGGTGCTGCCGTCTCGTTCGAGCGCGGGAGAAGACTTGAATTCATCGCCCCCGGAGTAACGGGAATCCGTCGAAAACAGGAAGCCATCATGGCCAGGCGGCGTCCAATTGTAGGGATACTGGACGGCGCGCCAGCGGATCGGGCGGTCCGCCAGCAGGCCGCCGGCAAAATAGCGCGCGATCAGATCGACGTTGAAGGAGGAGTCCAGCGGTACGGTCTGCGGGTTGTTGAGCACGACTTCGAATGTCGGCAGGCGATAGGCCTCCTTCTTGAAGGAGATACTGCCGCATTGGACTGTGTTGTCGGCCGTATCACTGGCATCGTCGCTGGTGGTGGCGTTGCCATCGGCATCTGCGGGCTGGGTGGTATCGGACTGGGCATCATCTGCCTCGCCGTCATCCGCATTGTTGTCCTTCGTCTGGCTGTCGACATTCTCGTCGTCATTGCCGGATTTCTGCTGCGGTTCCGTTTGGTCAGCTGCCTTAGCCGGGTCGCCCGGTTCAAAGCGAACCTTATAATCGCCGGTTGCTGGCGTCTCGGCATCGAACTTGTGGTAGAAGCTGCCATACGCGTCCAGCTTCACCGGTACGCGCCATTCCTGTTTGTCAGGGCCGGTAATCACGATCTGGCCACCCTGCTTAGGCAGCGTCAAGTGGCCGCCGAGATAACTGCGGACATATCCCTTGATATGCACCGGTTCTTCCGGCCGGTAGATCGGCCGCTCGGTGAAGACATGGCAGAGAGTGCGCGCCTGCTCGGCACGATCCTCGTCCGGATTGGTAGTCCAATCCAGCCACGAAGCCGCCGGTTTGGTCCAGTTACCCTGGGCATATTGTGCTGGGGCGTGATCGGGGTCGATCACGAGAGTATCCAGTCCCTTCGTCACGATCACGCGACGGATCTTGGCCTCGGCGCGTTGTTTGAGCTCCCAGGAAAAGAAGCCCTGCGCATCCGTCGTCCCCGCCGCGAGCGTGACGTATTTGCCGTCCCGCAAGCCATCCAGTTGGATTTGCGCACCGCCTATCGGACTGCCGGTACCGAGCGATGTGACGGCAAAGCGTACCCGGTCCTGTTCTTCCACCGCACTCAACGTCAGGTCGGTGACCTGCACACGCAACCAATGGCGGGTTTGATTGTCTACGGCGCGCAAGCCGACGAGATAGGTCCCGGGTTGGTACGCACCAACAATCTTGGCAAAGAAAGGCTTGAGATCCAGACCGAACTTGGTGTCGACGCCGCCCTTGTGAATGGGGAGATCCACGAATTGGGAAATGGCTGGTGAACCCAGAGCCTTTACGCGTGCTCCAATGGCATCGGCCGAGATGTCGTCGCTGGGGGCCCATTTTTGTGGCTCCTTGCCGGGCAGAGGCGGCGCGTCATCATCCTTCGTATCCAGCCCTGCTTGCGGGAAGGGCCAGAAATCGCGTGAAAGCGGGTCAATGGCGTGGATACGCACATCGGCCCGATCATAGCCGCGCCCGCGCAACGGCACTAGCTGCGGGCCAAAACGCTCGACGACGCCCTGCGACGCATCCCAGACGAGCGAAGACTGTTCCGGCGAAAAGGCGAATTTCTCGCTGAATCCGGTAGCCAGCGGCCTTCCCCGATCATCCTTCAGAGCACCCGTAGCAACGTTGAGCGTATAGACTTTGTCCGTGAGAAAGCGGCCATGAATATAGAGATGTCCGTTGCTTGCTTCCGCCGTCAGGTCGTCAACAGGGGGAGAGATGCGCAAGGCGTCCCGGACCGAGAGCTGATCGCCGGCCACTGGATTGCTGGAAAACCGGAAGGTCAGGCCGCGGTTCTGGCCCGATGGAGCAGGCGGCGCCCCGGCATCAGCATTGTCGACGGGATTGCCGTTGTCGTCCACCGGGCCGCTTGAATCGCCAGCCGTCGCGTTGGACGTGCAGCGCATGATGCCATCTGTTGTCGCTGCGTCGAAGCCGCGCCCGCAATCGGAATTGGTCATGGTGAAGGGCACGGCGGTGCGTGCACGCAATTCGAAAATCTGATCGCTGAAATCAGGCGTATCGGCAAGTTTCAACCGCACAAGGACAACGCGGCCATCCGGTACGCTGGTGTGCAGCTTGACGACATAGGATTGCTGGTCGCTACGGCTGTTACGCTCAAGCGGCTGGATATCGAAGTCCTGCGCGCCCAGCATCAAACCGCCTTCGTCGCCGATCCCGGGCGCCGGGCGTAGCTCGATCGACAGCAGTCGGGCGAGTGCTGCGATATCGACGGGCTCAGCGAAAGTCAAGGTGATCTGGTCAAGCTCATTGACAGGATCATCGCCTGACGCGGGAAGCGTGGACACCGGAACCGGCAACAGTGGTATCAGCTCTGTCTCGCCACCGGCTTCCTTGTCATGACCCAGCATCCCAATCTTGATGCGCGCAAGTGGCTGCCACTTGTCGGCGGGTCGAAACTGCAAGGCGCGGGGACCAAGCCATTGCCAAGAACCGGCGACAGCTGGCTCCATCATCACCAAACGTTCAGGCGAATCTTCCGGGCCGCCCGTTGCGGGGCCCGTATCCGTGGTAAAGAAGATCGTCACGGGATCATAGGCGCGTAAAAACTTCTCCGGCACGATCTTGACGCCATCGGCGCGTTGCAACGCATCGAGTGTCGGCGAGGGGGTGCCTTGCTGCGCGTAACCGCTTGAGACCAGCGCTGAAGACGCCAGAGCCAGGGCAATGAGAAATACAATCTTTTTCATTGGTCTCTCACTTCGATCCCGTGGGCTTCAAACCGGCACGCTGGAGATAATCATTGATAATTTCAGGCGGCGGACCTGCGGGTGGCGGCGACAATCCAACCACTGCGGGCCTGACGACCAGCGTTGGAGCGTCAACCGGCGCGTGCGCTTCCAAAAGGTAGTAGCCAGCCTCAAGCTGCTTGAGCTGGTTGACGCCTTCGCCGAGCGACTGGCCCTTGGCATCGAGCAGGCGGCCAATGGCAAGGTCCGGATCGGAACGCAAACCGGCGCCGATATTACCGCTGTTCTTGACCTCGAAGCCAAACAAGGCGGTTGTGCCCGGCGCAAGCACGACCGGCGCGCCAATCCCCTCGCTAACCGGAACCACCGGCGTTGCCATCAGATCCATGGTACCGGACAATGGCCCTTCGTGGGTGGAATAGAGCGTTAAGACTGCCTCACTCGCCGCAACATAGCGGTGGAATTCGGCTCCTGTCGGGAATAGCTGCAGATCGCGATGGCCATTCTGCTCCAGGCTGACAATGACTGGCGCGTCGCTACTGACATCCAGCACCATCGGTTGAGCGGGATTGACGCGGAACGCCATGGCCTCACCCTCAAGCGTCACGATTTGTGGCAGAGAGACTGATTTTGGCTCGGGCTTCGGCCACGGCGACTTACCGCCGCGTTCCAGCCACAGCGCCGCAAGCCCGGCACCATGGTCGAGGATCAGTTGGCCGGGACCGGACGCGGAAATACGATCGCCGCGCGAGACCCGACCGTCGGCCCCAATGAAGGTTGCTACGCCGCCGGAGACATTCAGAACATCGCCGCTTTGGGCGTCGACCGCGATCTCTTCCGATCCGACCATACCGAAGAACCGGCGCCGGATTTGATCGATGCCCAGTGCAATGGCCTGTCCAGGCGATAGGCTGACGCGCGCAGAGCCCGCATCGCCGGTCAAGTTGACAAGCCAGATCTCTTCGGCCGACGTGGCGATGCTGCGTGAAAGGGGTGCGGCACCCGACCAGACATTCAACAATTGAGAAGCTGACGGGACGGAGACGACCGCTATCCCGGGCGCCAGGTCAAGCGTCAGCCGCTTCGCCCCCGCTGGCAGCGTCACCGGCCGCGCGCTAAAGGCAGGCACGGTCGCGGTATAGCTGCCATCGAGCACCACTGCTTCGAGTTCGGCGGCATCGACAGGAACAAGCCGCATCTGCAGGCTCTCATCGCTTCCGGCATTCCGCACATGCAAATCCTGATGATCGGCTAGGGCTACCGCGCTGTTGAGGCTGACGCCCATGCCGCGCCCGGCGTTAAGGCCTGGCTGTCCAAAGGCCGAGTCCGCGCGCCACAACCGGACTTTGCCCGGCAATGGCGCTGTCGCCGGAACAACCGCCTGATCTCCGGGCATCAGCGTCAGCGCGATCTCGCTATTAGGTTTGGCAGGGCTCACTTGCACATGGCCGCCTTGGCGAGCAACCAGCCATAGTCGATCCGATTGTGGAGCAAAGAGTCCCGATGTTGCTGTCGTGAGCGGTCGATCGGCACTTGCTCCCGCAAGCAGATCAGTGGCGGTATCGAGTTCGACAAGACCCGCCGATGGTGCGTGCACAAGCGCAACGTCCAGCGAGAGACCAAGGCCATCGATGGTCACCGGCTCCAAGGCGATATCGCCGGGTTCGCGCATGTCGCGGGCGATGCTGCGCGCGGCAATTTTTATGGGCGCTGTTCCGCCATCAAGGGTCCAGACCGACGCGCGCCATTGTGTTTCTCCCTCTGAGGCAGGCCGGGCGATAAGAGGCGTGTGGCCACGGGCGAAGGCTTGCGGCTTCCAGATACCGTCGGCACCTCGCTTTTCGACAGAGAGAACCAGTTCGCTGGTGGATTGCGCCGCCACCAGCGCGAGTTGATCCTTGACGTTAGCCGGCAAAGGGAATGTAAAGACGGAGGCGCCGGTGACCTCGGCCGTGCCGTCGGCCGCAAGCGTCGGCTGCGGCAATTCCTGCGGCAAGGCAAACTGAACCTCGATATCCGAGGCATTGGCCTGATCATCGCCGGCAGACTGTTGGTCGCCATCGCTTGAATCGGCTTCCTGATTGTCCGAATTTTCAGCCTGCTGGCCGCTGGTCGTGCCTGCCGCAACTGCCGCATCGAGAGCCAGCGTATAGGACCCGGCCGGCAGACGGCTGGACAGTGCGATGTTCCAATCATCGCTGCGGCCGGCGAGCCGTTCGATCACGGTGCCATATCCGTCCTTCAGCACGCCCTTGATTTCGCTGCGGCCGAAAGTGCTGAGGCTGACGACACGGTCATTCGCGACATTGAAGGAGAGTTCGGCCGGAAGGTTGACGAAGCGCGCCTCCCCGGGCTGCAGGGCTTTGGTGTTCAAGGTGATCTGGTAGTCCAATCGGTCGTCATGGGCGAGGCTCACGAGATCGATCCGATAGTGCCCTGCCTTCAGCGTTCCGTTAAAGTGAGAAGTGGTGACAAATCTGGCGATCTGGTCCTTGTCGTTGCGGAACAGGGTGCCGATCATGCCCTCGGTCAGGTCAGTGCTGACGTCAGCGTCGGCGAGGAGATCGAAGGTCCAGCTGTCGGGAACGCGTGGATCGCTTTTGCTTTGAGGCTCGCGCCACTGAAATGCCTGTGCCTGATTGAAGGCTAGCGGATGCGGCCCGTGGCCCTGCAGTTGCGGGGCGTCGGTAGTCGACCTTAGCCGCGCGACAAAACGCGTATCGACGTCGCGCGGTAGAATCACGAGGCGGTAATGTCCCGGGGTGAAATCCTGGCTCAGCGTGGAGAGCGGGCCGGGAGCGGTGAGTGGCCATCCTTCGGAATCCTCCAGGCGAGCGTTGAGATCGCCGCCAAGGGAATAGAGGTCAAGCTGATAGGATCCGGCACTCGTTATCTCGATTGGCACTATGGCGCCACGTCCGCCCGATAGAGCGCCACGGCTGGTGCCATCGGGGACCAGGGTCGCCGCCGTCGCAAGGGACGATGGCATAACGCTGACGCCGAGATGGCCGGACGAGTTCTGTGCGGAGACGGCGACCTGATATGATCCAGCACGCAGATAGGTCTGCAGCAGCGCATTGTGGCCATCGCCGTTATCAGACGCTTGTCCCAGTTTCGGCAAGAACGACGTGCCAAGGCTCAGCGATGTCTGCAAGCGGCCAAGGGTCTCGATGCGATAAAGGCCGCCTTCCGCAACATCCAGGCGATAGGATTTCTGCGCATCCTCGGCGAGGTCGAGAAATTGGCGTTGGCCGGCAATCAAGGGTAACGCAGGGGCCGGCGGCGTACTTCGCCGCGCCGCAGCCGGATCGGGTAGCCAGCTCACACCTATAACCCGGGGAGCAGAAGGAGCGGGAAAACGCAGTGTCAGCGTCCGACCTTTTGCGTCAACACGTTCATTGCTGGTGGCAAAAGCGACGGGCGCATTGTGCATGTCAACGGCAGTGATTGCCCCGCCAGGCGGCACATGCACATCGATGCGCAAATCCGCTGGCGATGCGGGCCGTGACAGGGCATCCGCGCCATCGGCAGGTGCCTCCTGGGCTTGCGGCACGGGCGCCGGGATATTGGACATCGGCTGGCTCTGTCCGGGCTGCGGCTGTGCCGTGGCATCGGTGGATTGCCAAAGGGTCAACGGCCGCACCTGCAGATCGGCGGGCAGTGCCACGGCACGTGGCCCCGTAAGCAGACCGGGCGCTGCATTGGTGATGATCTCGTAGCTGGTGGCCTGTTCGGCGTCTCGGATACCAAACGAAATGTTTGCGCGCGCCGGTGCGGCGGGTTGGACCGGCGGGACAACGCCAGGCGTACCAAAGGCGAGGTCGACGGTGCCGGCCGTATTGTTGTCGGGCATGAGGCGCAACAGATAGTAGCCGGCGTCCAAATCGAAACGATCGGGATTGCGGCCATCGGCGCGCGGCGCATTGCCAACCAGAACAGGACTGATATCGGCGTGCAGTGCAACGCCCGAGGTCTTGATCGCGATCTGGCCTGTCTGTCTCATCTCGAACAGCAGCGATGTCGGCCCGCGTAAATTGAAGCGCCGGTGCCAGGCCTGACCAGAGCTCAAATGGGGTATATCCGATGCGACGATAGTGGCCTTGCCGCTGCTATCCTGGCGCAGCAGCAAGGCCGTGGCTGGAATCTCATCACCACCTTCGCCAGCAACATCAAGGCTGATGAGGTTGGGCGCCGAGCCATCGAATTGTGCCTGATTGCTGAACCGCAGTCCCCGAACCTGGAAGCGCTGGCCCTCATATCCCGACACTTCGACAATGCCGGGTTGGCCGGTTGCCGGGAGCGAAAGCGTGGCTACTGGTTCTCGACTGGCCTTGACTATCGCGGCACTTTGAAACGCGGTCGCCGTATTGGCAATACGGCCGGCACGAAGCACCGCCGGCGCCGATTGCGGCAGCTCGAGGCGGAAGGTGTCGAGATCGGCGGGAGCCTCGAAACGGACCGAACCAAAAGGCCCGATCACGCCTTCGGCGATCCCCGCGGCGAGCGACATCTGCGTGCCGGTGCGGATGCGAAACGGCTCAGCGGCGTCCGAGTTCGTCCAGACAAGCTTCTGTCCGCCATAGGCTGTCACGAGATAGCGGCCGGGCTCGACCGTTCCCGTCAGTCCTGCCCGGGTCATGGGAAGGCCCGGTTTCAGCTCGAAGATCGAGATCTTCGGCGAAAGATCGGCAATGTCGGTGCCATTTCGCCACAAGCGCAGGTCCTGAAGCGAGCGCCCGACTGCCTCGATATCGACGCGTCCGGAATCGGGAATGTCGATCCAATAGGATCTCTGCTGGAGATCACTTAGATCGGCACTGACGGGGGCGGTGGCCGACAAAGCGGCATCGGGGCTCTCAAGCTCCTGATAGGCTTGCGCTGTGAGCTTGACATTGCCGGCAGCGCCCTTGGCACCGAATACGCGGATCTTGTAGGTGCCCTTGTCGAGCAGCGCATCGATCCGGCCATCGCTGACGCCAGGTGCACCCATACGGTCCCCTGGCCCGGCGATCATATCGACGAGCTGCATTGCCACACCGGAGCTGCTTTTCGCGCGGATGGTGGTATGGCCGGGCGTGTCGACGGTCAGCAACGTGCTGCCATCCTGATCGGCAGGCAGTTGATCCAACGCCAAATGAGGCTGCGACACGGGCCGGGGCAAGGCTTTGATGGGCGCGGGCTGAGATACGGCGGCCGGCGGCGCTTCTGCCTCTTGTGCCACGGGCGCCTGCGTTTCGACGGCGGTTGAAGCTGCAGGTTCGGCCGGCTGGGCAGATCCTGCACTATTGCCGTCTGCCGAGGAGCTTGCTGCCTTGAGGGCTGCAAGTCGTGCCTGGTAGGCTGTTGTCAGGCATTTCGACAGGCCGATTGCGTCTGATTGGATGCAGGATTTGTTCCGGTCCGTCAGCCAGCGCCGCTGTTGCTGCCGCAGATCACTGAGCTTTGCCGGGTCACCACCAATATCGACCAGAGCCTGCCGATAGGACGCCGCCAGGGCGGTGTCTTGAGCAATCAAGATCGGCGAGGCACAAATCGCCCTTTCGATGGCGGTCTGCGCCTTGCTGCAATCAAAGGATTGCGCTTGGCAGACCGTCGAAAAAAGGCCGCAACCGAGGGCAACAAGTATACGCACGCGGGGGACGAAAGCCATCGGTAACTCGTTTCTCAAATAGCCGGCACGCTAGTCAATATGAACTATCTTCAGCCAAGACAAGAGCAGCCCAGCGGACGCCGAAATCCGGGAGCCGCCCGCAACCTAAAATTTTCTTTATTGGGATCGCTGGCATAGGCTCGCGCGAAATGAGCTCAGGACAAAACAGATTATTCGGCAATAATATCGGTTTAGCTACATCTAGTGCCTAGCTTGAGGGCGGCTGCTTCGATACACGGATAACATTCATCCTCGGAAGCCCTGCAGCAAAAACATGTTGAATCGCCATTTGAAACGTACCTTGATCTTTGGGCTGTTTGCCGTTGTAAGCCTGGGTGCGGCCGCGTCGGCAATGGCGTGTGCGCCCGCTGACGCTTCATTGGCAGGGCACTATTATCTCGAAGGTGTCACGGAGGTAGGTTCGGAGCTGTTGCTGCTATCCGACGGCAGTTTTGAGTACACATTCGCTTATGGCAACATGGACCAAGCTGCGAATGGCTGTTGGAGCCGGAGCGAGGATAGTGTTGTCTTGATATCATCGAGCTCGTCTTTCAAATCCCGACCGTTCAGGCAGCTGGACCTCAAACTGAAAAAAGACAAAGACCTGGTCTTTAACATGGGGAATGGCGTTGAAGGCACATACGTCATTCAGTGAGTATGAGGCGCCTATACAATTGGGATGCTCGTTATGACGGTGCAAAAGCCGTTGAGCCTGGCATTGCTGCTTTCGTATTTTTCCTGCAGCTTCGTCTTTGCAATTTTGATAACGATTGGGTTGTCTGTTGTGTACCTCGGGACGGTGTCTAACCCTGCGCTCAGCAGAATGAATGCTGGTAGCTTTGTCGTTGGAATGTTGTTTTTGAACATATCGCTCATTGCAGCGAGCTGGTTTGCATATCTTCCACTTCGTCGGCATCCCAGAATCATTCGGGCCGTCACCGCCGCTTTCGCTGTTGCTGTCCTCGGAAGCCTCGTTTTTATCGTTTTGATTGACTGGGGCTAAAAGTCGAGCGGTGGTGAAAGAAAAAGGGGGATATGGCAGACCATGGATATGGTGACATGCCCCGTCAAATTGGCCTATTTGGAACTGGAATTTTCCAAATTCCCAATCTGATTCTGGAATGCCTGGCGGATCTTGGTCATCTTGAACACTTGCCGAACCAATGCCGACCCTCAGAGCCGGCGCCGGCTGCGCATACAAATTTTTCGATATTCGGTTTGCGGACGCAAAGCCTTGGCTGGCACCGTACCAGCTCCTCGCGAAGGAGCCCGGCGATGACCGGGCCCCCTTTGTTGGAAACAACTATCGGCAGACACGCTCTTCTGTGACGACCTTATGGCCGTGGTGCCAGCCGACCATTCTCTTTGTGAAGCAGTCACGATGATGACGGTGATGGTCCCAATCGCCGTGGTCATAGTGGCGATGGTGATGGTAGTAGCCGTCGTCGGCCAAGGACGGAAGCGTCGTGGCGACGAGAGATGCCAGGGCGATTGCAGAGGCGATAAAGAGCTTGTTCATGGGGTTCCTCGGATTAACTCTCAGCTTGAGTTCAACGTCGCTGTGGACGTTGGCTGGAAGCTAACCCAGGGGAAGTGAACGAAACGTGATGGTCCCATTAATCCGGGCTTCATCATGGATGCTGCTCTCGAGCCGGTCGCGCTAGACGAAAAATGAGCATATGAGCGCCACGCCGAAAATGGCCATCGGCAGAGTAAGCACTATCACCGCGCTGACCCATTCCGCTTCTACGAGTGGCATGAATTCCTAATCGTTGGCCGATTTCATTGCTCGCTCCTACCATTTGTAGGAAACCTAAACGAACAGGCCTATTTGTCGCCTCAAGGTTGATTTCAGAGAGTCACAGATAGAAAACGCCGAACTGCTCGCCAAGGAGCCGGCGCGTCGCGGACGGCTTAGTCTTTGATCCGCAGCGCATCTCTTTCGGCGATCAGGCCTTGCTGCAGCGCTAACAATTCTTCGTATTTGATCTGTTTGATATTGGACGACGCCATTTCTAGAGCGAGATTCTTAAGTTGCTTTTCAATCTCGGCTGCTCGTTCGACATTCTCGGCTGAATACTTGAACACAACCATTTGTCCACTCCTGCCAAAGAAGACAATCAACAGCTTGGCTTGCGGAAACGCAAGCAGATTGAATCGGCCGAACGGGTCAAAGGAAGATCACATCCTTGGAACTGCCTTGCTTCATACAGGTCAGCACCCACCACCAGTGCATTTGTAAACCCGCAGCAAACACTGGCCCCTCGCTAGAGGAGCGCAAGGCGTTGATTTTTCGCAACAATTTGGAAAGTCGGTGGAGGCGCGACCGGCGCCGATGATGACCCCACCGGCACCATCAATCGATCAGCATTATCAGGCGCTTAATGCCGAATCCACCGAGGGGTCAGTGTTCGCTGCCGATTCACATACAGCTTTGCCGGCTTGAAGGCCTATGACGCGCTCAGCAGCCGAAACCAGGCATGGCCAGAAATATAGCATCCCGTCCCCAATCTGCAGATACAGATGCGCGAGTCTCAAAAGTCTCTTCGTAAAAGCGCTTTCTCTCGAATGCTCACGACTCCGAATGGATTGAATTTGTACTCATCCTCCTCGTACCGGGTGTCGTTCGATAGAGCAGCATGACGATCCGCTAAGGCTGTTTCAATGCCTTCCCGGGCTATCTGATCGGCGATATCATCAATCAAAGCAGCGATCTCGAGCTGCTCGGCATTGGTTGAAGGCTGCTGATCATCTTTCCGGGGAATGGTGATCAAGACATCAGGCAATCCAACCAAATGAAACCCGACGCTCACCATCCCCTCAACATCATCGCCAATGGGGCGGCGCGAAAAAGCGAAACGGCA
>NZ_JBFRFF010000055.1:0-33921 GCF_052114685.1 Rhizobium sp. 2YAF20
AACTTGGAACTTGGAGAGTGGCATCGCGGTCGAGGACGAATCCAAGACCGTCGAGCGGATTGTCTGGATACGACGGTTTTCTCCACTTACTCCGTTTGATCTCGTGGCGATCGCAATCAGCCTGTCGCTCGCGCTTTTCGCGCTATCTGAGGTCGTGGCTACGCCGAACGTTTCGTCCGTGGGGTCAAACCGTCTCGACGCAGAGACGACGCGCGATCCCGCCGATGCCGATTGTACCTACCTAAGCCACCGCACATTCGAGGGCTGTTAAACGAAAGCACCTAGGAAACCAACGCGGCCGTTCTGGAACGGAGCATGTCCATCAACTGATAAGCCAGACGCAGGAAAAATCTCTTTCGAGCCAAGCCAATTTGGCAAGGGCTTTGGAAGCGAAGCCATTTACGCCGCTGCAACATCCCTTCACCGTACTGCGCCTCCCACCTGCTTACGTGAAGCCTTTCGTCAAACGACAGAAGGATGATGCGGCCGACGCCGAGGCGATCGTTGAAGCCTCTACCCGCCCGTCAATGCGGTTCGTGGTGCCCAAGATAGAGAGCCAGCAGGCCTTGCTTTGATAACGCAGAAAATCGAGGACGCCGCCGGCCCCGAACTCATCGTCATAGAATCGGCTCGGCTGCATCTTGACCAGATTGAAGCGCTCTCCTTTCGAGCAAACGCTCTGAGAACTCAGCCCGGCTGATGTCCATGCCTGGCATTGGGCCGATCATCGCAATGGCGATTGAGGCCTTCGCTCCCACCATGACGACATTCAGGAAGGGGCGAGATTTTGCAGCCTGGCTCGACTTGGTCCCAAAACAGCATTCGAGCGGTGGAAAGCAGGTGCTCGGCCGAACGTCAAAGATGGGCAGCGCGACATCCGACCGCTTCTGATCATCGGTGCGATGACCGTAATCCGATGGGCATGCAGCAAAGACCCACCCGAGAACTCGTGGCTTGCACGGATGTAGGCGCGTGAGCCCCGCATGCTCGTCGCGATCTGGGCCATGATCATTAAAAACGAAAGTTACAGGGCCGGTGCTTGACATCGCGCAAAGCGAATCCTGATAGCCCGCGTGAAAAGTGGCACGAGATTGCCCTCAGCGAGACCCGTGACGACCCACAGCGAGTTGTCTCATTCTTCGGCGCGCAGATGGAAATGACCTCTAGCAGTTCCCGTCGATCGGGACGCAGTAGACCATCATGCGAAGTGCCCTCTCGCAGATTGCCGCGTTCGATCACCCCTCTCTTCCTCTGGAAACGCTGTGGTTGTAGGCAACAGCGCCGCCGGAGTGACGCGCATAAGGTTTGCGGACACATCGCATTTTAGATTGCATTCGTGCTCTAAATAGTACATAGATTTCGAACGAAATCTAAATGGGAGGTGACAATCCACGTAAGTCGCAGACAGCCCGCCCGACATTATCAAAACGCAGTTCAGCACCCAGAAAGAAGTGATTTCCATGAACAAGACCAATCTTGGCGTCGCCCTGGTGACTGGTGCATCCAGCGGCATCGGGTATGTAACGGCCGCAGCCTTGCAGGACGCGGGCTTCCGGGTGTTCGGAACCAGCCGCCGTCTCGAAGCCCAGAGGAGCGACGGCGTTTCCATGCTGACATGCGACGTGACCGATGATGCGTCCGTCGCGAAACTGGTTGATGACGTGCTCGCGGAGGCCGGGCGCATCGATCTTCTTGTCAATAATGCTGGCATGGGCCTGCTCGGTGGCGCGGAGGAGTCTTCAATGACCCAGGCTAAATCGCTGTTCGATGTGAACGTCTTCGGCGTTTTCCGCGTGACCAACGCGGTATTGCCGGCAATGCGACGCCAAGGGAAGGGCAGAATTGTAAATTTGAGCTCGGTACAGGGGTTCATCCCCGCTCCCTATTTTGCGCTCTACTCGTCGACTAAACATGCCATCGAGGGTTATTCCGAATCGCTCGATCACGAATTGCGCGCCTTCGGCATTCGTGTTTCGCTGGTGGAACCCGCCTATACCCGGACGTCATTCGAAGACAATCTCGTCAAGCCGGATCAGTTGCTTGATATATATGACGCTGCGCGCGCTGGCGTGAAGGTAGTCGTGCAGAAAGCGATGGAAAAAGGCGATACGCCCGACGTCGTGGCCGAGGCCATTTTGTCGGCTGCGACCGATCCCACTCCGAAGAGGCGGTATACGGCCGGAAAAATGGCACGCCAGGTCAATTTTCTGCGCCGTTTCGTCCCCGCATTCGCATTCGACAAGAGCCTGCGAAAGCAGCTCGGGCTGCCGGTCTGACGCCGACGACATCCTGTTCCACTCAATGTAGTAGGTGTTTTGGGCGTACCTCAGGCGATGGTTAGCGAAAGGACATCCCATGAAAATGGAAGCATCGACGCAGGGAACTTGGCGCCATTTTGGCGCACATCTGCTTGTGCCAGTCGCTGAACACCAAGGTCAGAATGACTATCAGTCTTCGCCTGGCCGGGCATCGTACCCCAAGAAACAGGGCGCTCGTCGGCGACGACTGCAATTGGCACAAGAGTTGTCGAGTTCGACTTGTGTAGCCGCCCGCGAATCCTTCACCGTGGGTAAAATCCACTCGCCTGATACCAATTTTGCATGAGCGTACCTCAGGTCTTGAGAGGGTACGAACCAGCGCCTCCCCGGCTTCAATTGCTTGAGATCCACATCACTCGATTTCCTCAAGATCTGTTCAGATCGTAGCGGTGCCGTTTTCAAGGGATACTCGCAAAGGTTAGTTCCACGCTCGGGGATTTCTGCATGATGAACCACTCGGCTTAGTCCGAAGCACCAATTCCAAGCTGGGCTCCCACGCGATAATTTTCCCAATATGGGAAATTGCTTGACGTTCGTCGCTTTTATGCTATTTCCCAATATGGGAAGCGAGATTGGAAATGCGAATTATCTCTCGGAAAGTGCTTGTAGATTTTACCACCAATCACCCGCAAGAAAAACCTTCCCTGGAGCACTGGGAGCGACTGACAAAGGCGGCGTCGTGGGCGTCCATTCAAGATATCACTTCTGTTTTCTCGAAGTCTAAGGGTCTCAACCATGAGCGAATCCGCTTTGAGGTGCAGGGCGGCAACTACCGCCTGATCGTCGCTTTCGACTTTGGCAGACAGGCCGCCTTCATTAAGTTTATTGGTACCCATGCTGAATATGACCGCATTGACGCCCTGACCGTATCTCAATTCTGAGGAGCCCTAGATGGATATTCAACCGATCCGAACCGAAGAAGACCACACAAATGCCCTCCATGAGATCGAAGCTCTTTGGGGAGCTGAAAATGGGTCACCTGAAGGCAACAAGCTCGATGTGCTAATTACACTTGTTGATCGTTACGAAGATGAGCATTATCCGATTGGGCCCTCACATCCGATTGACGTTATCAAACTCCATATGGAAATGACTGGTCGTAGTCAGGCTGATCTGGCCTCGCTTATCGGCTCAACTTCCCGCGCTTCCGAGGTGCTCAAGAAGCGCCGGGCTCTCACCCTGGATATGGTGCACAAGCTCAACGAGGGTTGGGGCATTCCTGCGGAATACCTCATCATTCCCTATGAGCTTGAGCGTTTGCGCACCCACCGACCTCGCCTTGCATCGAAGACTGGGCGACGCACCACCAATCCAGTCATAAAGAGGGCGTAACATCTCCTTCCAAGACGTGATCGGCTGACGAACTGCCCGCGGAAAGAGATTATCAAAAGATCAGAGGGATGCTGGAACGACCCCTTGTACGCCTTGAACAGCATCGAACCGTGAGCTTCTCAAACTCCTTTGCACTAAACTATTGAAAAATCTCAGCGTAGGCGTTTGTGCCAATTTTCCGGCTTGATGTGGAAACGAAGTGTAGTCGCTTCGAAGATGGCCGCGCAGGGAATGAGGGTGCGCGCGAAGTCGTTCAACACATCACTGACGGCCATCTGGTGTCGCTGCTCGAAGACCGGTTGCCGCCGTTTCCGGGGTATTACCTATATTTCCCGACCCGGCGACAGAATCTGCCGGCATTTCGAACCATCGCATAGGCTGTTGATTATCGCGTAGATCTGAACCATTTTTCATTTCTCGGTGACCCACGGAGATTTTCAAAAAATTGTTTGCCGACATTTCGTTACCGCGGATTTTGTTGGCCAACCCAAAATGGAAAAATGGGTCAAATCCTGCTGCAACTCGACAGTTCCGAACATCCTTCTGATCTCGGGAACGTCTTCGCGCGCCGATCTTCGCGAAAACCTTGCTGCGGCAAACGTACGACTATCGACCGATGACCTTTCCGACCCGAACCTGATCGGCACGCGCTCTTAATAGCACGGACGAGCCGACCAAGGGTGTTGCTAAACTCCGGCGGACCGCACGCACCATGAGGCCGCCGGGCCTTGAATGCGCTAAACCCTGAGCTCGATGAAGGTCGCCACGATACAAGACCTCACGCCCTGAGCCTTGCGGCATCCCTGGATGGCGGGAGTCCAAACTGGCGTGCATATTCTCGGCTGAACTGATTCGGGCTCTCGTAACCGACGTGGAAAGCAATGGACGTCGCGTTCCCCTCGCCGCCGATCAAAAGCGATCGGGCATGCAGAAGGCGAACGTGTTTCTGGTATTGCAGTGGGCTCAACGCCGTCACGGCCTTGAAGTGTCTGTGAAATGCAGAGACACTCAATGCTGCCATATCTGCCAGCGCATCGACACGGAGCGGTTTGGCGAAGTTTTCGCGTATCCATTGTATGGCAACGCCGATCCGTGAAATCGTCGCGTCGGGCGTCGCGATGTCGCGCAGCATCCAGCCGAGCGGTCCCTGCAGAACGCGGAACAGTATTTCCCGCTCGTACGCAGGCGCAAGCGCTGCGATTTCGTTGGGTCGATCCATCAAACGTAGCATGCGAACCCAGGCATCCAGCAGTTCTGATGTTACCGGCGCCACCGCAAAACCGGGACTGTAGATCTCCCCGCCGGAAGGCCTGGGCAAATCCGCCAGCAGGTTTGCGACGGTCGCGGGTTCCAGCGAAAGGCTGATCGCGAGATAGGGCTCTCCATCTGTGGACGGATGCACCGATCCAACCGCCGGCAGATCGACCGACATCACGAAATAGGTCGCAGGATCGTAGCGAAAGGTCATGTCGCCTATCGCCATCGTCTTCGATCCTGCCAGGATCAGGTTGATCATCGGCTCGTAGACGGAGGCAAGCTTGTGCTGCGGAATTTCGCCCTGCACCATCGCGACACGCGGGATACCCGTCTCGGTGGGGCGGCTTTCCGCCTTCGCAGCCAGTTGCCGAAGTTCTGTGAGCTGCGCTTCCATGAATTGCGTTCTTCCACAAAGGCTCGACGTAATCAACAGCAAAGCAGGAATAGGCAAGCTTCGAAGAGAATCGTGAGAGCGTCGCATTGGCTTGGCGCGTATCCCTTGGTCATCGAAACATCGACACCATGGAGAACCCAAATGAAGATCGTCATCATCACCGGCGGCAGCAGAGGCCTCGGGGCCAGCACCGCAATTCAATGTGCCAAGCGCGGTATGGGCGTCATCCTGACCTACTACAGCAATCCGGAGGCAGCCTCCGAAGTGATCGCTGCAATCGAAGTCGAGGGCGGCAGGGCTGTCGCGCTGAAACTCGATGCCGGCGACAGTTCGACGTTTCCGGCGTTCGAGGCCACAATCCGTGAGACCCTGGGAACCGTGTGGGGCCGAACGGATTTCGACTATCTGGTCAACAATGCCGGCTACGGCCTCTACAAGCCCATCGAAGCTGTGACCGAACAGGAATTCGACGGCCTGTTTAAAGTGCATCTCAAGGGGCCTTTCTTCCTGACACGGGCGCTCCTACCTCTGATGGCGGACGGCGGGCACATCATCAATGTTGCCAGCAGCACAAGCCGGGTCGCAACCGCAGGCGTCGCTCCATACGCCTCCTTCAAGGGCGGGCTTGAAGTTCTGACGCGCTACATGGCCAAGGAATTTGGCGATCGTCGCATCAGGGCCAATTCCATTGCCCCCGGCGCCATCCGCACCGAGCTTGGCGGTGGTCTCAACGACGAATTCGAAGCCATGCTAGCCGGCCAGACAGCACTCGGCCGCGTCGGCGAGCCCGACGATATAGGCTGCATGGTGGCCAGCCTACTGTCCGATGACAATCGCTGGATCAATGCACAGAATATCGAAGTCACCGGAGGTTACGTCATATGAAACAGAGCTGTGAGCGACCACGGTCGCACTACCTCTTTCCGAACAATAATCCGGATATTTCTCCGTCCAAAAAAGTTGGCGACTTTTGAGTTAGCGACATGACAGAACACTCTAATATGCGCACGACAATCGGCGCGTTGATTGCGGCAACCAATGCATTCGACATTGAAGCCGCTCTAGCCTTGTTTGCGTCCGATGCCATTATCGACGATGTCTCCGTGGGCGACAGCTTCATCGGGCATGCGGGCGTTCGTGACTACCTGGAGCGTTTTTTCGTCGGCTATCATACGGCAACCCGTCTCCTATCGGTTGACATCTCCAGTAAAACCCAGGCGCGGGTGCGTGTCGATTTCACCGGCGACTTCGGCCATGAGATCGGACTGCTTGAGATCTTAGCTAATGTAGGTGCACTGATCATCCGCGTCGACGCTGATCTCGAATAGGCTGAGATGATATGCGAACCGGGCGCGGCTCGCATATCAGCCATATTGGAGCGGTAGCTCACGCGATTCTGCCTCGGAATAGAATTGGTGCAGGGATCGAATTTGAACGTTTTGCATCTAAGCGGCAGCGATCGAACATAGCTTGATTGGTCCAGCATGCCGCATAAGCACAACGCCGCCCGTCGACACCGTATCAGCAAGATGAAATTCAAAGTGACGAACTGGCAGGAGTACGAGGCGGGCCTTCGTCGTCGTGGCAGTTTGACCCTTTGGGTAACACTGGAAGCGCTTAGCGGCTGGGCTGCGCCCCGGCGCAAGACAAGAGGCGGTCAGCCGCGGTCCCGCGCAAAACGTCCTGAGTTTGCGCCAGGTCAAACCAGCTCGCCAACGCAGCAGTTGAGCCGTTCTTGATCGATGTTGCCACAATGCCTTGGTGTTGCCAACGACCGACGACGGAGCAGCGGCCAATTGCGACGCAACCGATGAAACCAAGACCGACCCCAACCAGCCCATGGAAGAGTTGCGCCGCGTTCGCGCGGATGGATATGCGGTCATCGACTAGCAATTGGAGATCGAGCTGTGCTCCATCGCCGAGCCGGTGCAAAACGACCGTGATCTTACCGTGATCTTACGGTCGCCGCCATCAACATAGGCGCGCCGGCGGCCCATGTCCCGGCCGCGAAATTGGCGGAAGCCCATCTGCCGCTGCGTCTGGAAACAGAGGGTGCTCTTCGCGAGATTTTGTATTGACCCTTCAAGATGTCGAAGATGAGCTCACGGTTTTCCGGGCGACCGACGCCGCCTCGCGGATTGTCTGTATCAAGATCGACAGAGGCAGAGAAGGCGTGGAGTCGGTGCGCATTGTGATGCCGACTGGTCCTCGCGTTTCGCTTGCGTCGATTGGTAGCATCGCCAGAAGCCCACTCTCGATATCTCTTGCGACGACACCGGCTGAAATAATCCAGATCGCATCACTCATCCTCACAAATGCCCGCCCGAACGCGTCTGAAACGGTTTCGATCTGGCTCGGCAAGGTGGCCACACCATTGGCGATCAGGAAATCTTCCACGAAGGGCCTGATGATCGAGGATCGTGTCGGCATCAGGATTGTGAAATCACCAAGATTGGCGAAGGGCGATTCCGTCGCGTCCAGCAAAGGGTGACCCGCCCGTACAGCGAAAACCACTTGCTCGGAATAGAGATGCTCGAAGGAAAATCCCGTCATCTTGTCGGCACCGGCAAGACGTCCGACGACAAGATCGAGATCCCCGACACGTAGCTGCTCTAGCAGCACCGCATTTTCACCGGTGACGATCTTGAGCCGGCTCCAGGTTCCCTCTTTCAGAAAGAGTTGCATCGCCTGCGGCATGATGTGCGTGGACACGGTTGGGAGGGCTCCGATCCGTATCGATGGCGCTTCGCCCGTCCGCTCCCGCGACACCGAGTCGAGGCCCTGGCGAAGAGAGGTCAGCGTCGCGCCGGCATGCTTCAGGAAGACCTCTCCGTACCGGGTTATCTTGATGCCACGTCCGTCTCGCTCGAACACGGCGACGCCCAGAACCTCTTCCAGTTCACGGATCGTCTTCGTCACGGCAGGCTGGCTGACATGCAGCAGTTCAGCGGCCTTGCCCACGCTCTTTTGGCGCGCAACCTCGACGAAAGTTTGCAGGTGACGAAATTTGACGCGATTGTCGATCATGATTTTCATAACCTGCGAGTTATCGAATTCGCGTAAATTATCATTTTACCTAACCATATTAAACATTCATATCTGGCCGAAGGAGACTTCAATGCAATTTGCTCGTGTGAACGGCATCACGATCCATTACCAGATCATCGGTGGTCCGGCTGACAGGCCGGTCATTGTATTTGCCAATTCTCTTGGCACGGATTTTCGCATTTGGCGTGACGTGATCGTTCGGCTCGCCGGCGACTTTGCAATCGTGGTCTATGACAAGCGCGGCCACGGCCTGTCCGATGTCGGGGGCTTGCCCTGCAGCATCGAGGATCATGCAGCCGATCTTGCCGGGCTGCTCGACATGCTCGCCATTCGGGCCGCATTTATCTGCGGGCTCTCGGTCGGGGGACTGATTGCGCTGTCGCTTTATCAGCAGCGGCCGGATCTGGTTCAGGGCCTTATTCTCTGTGACACGGCCCACAGGATCGGCACAGCCAACACGTGGAATGCCCGAATCGCCGCCATTGAACAAAACGGGCTTGCCAGTATCGTGGATGCGGTCATGGAACGCTGGTTTACGCCAGCGTTTCGCAGGCCAGAAAATGCCACCTATGCCGGCTACTGCAATATGCTGGCCCGGCAGCCGGTCGAAGGCTATGTCGCAACCTGTTCTGCGATCCGCGATGCGGACTATACCGAAGCTGCGGCAAGGATTGCGGTTCCTGCGATCTGCATCGTTGGCGATCAGGATAGCTCGACGCCCCCGGATCTGGTGCGCTCGACGGCGAAGCTCATTCCGAATGCGCGGTTTGAAATTATCAGCGATTGCGGTCATCTTCCCTGCATCGAACAGCCGCAAGCGCTGTGCGACGTCATCCGTGCCTTCATCGATCTTGCCCTGCATGGAGAAAAGAGCCATGAGTGAAACGCAGTCAGCACGCCATCGCCAGGGCATGGCGACGCGCCGCGCCGTGCTTGGAGACAGCCATGTCGATCGCGCAGAGGCTGCTTCGACGGAATTTGACCGGCCGTTTCAGGAGCTGATCACGGAGGCGGCCTGGGGGCATGTCTGGTCACGGCCGGCATTGAGCATGCGCGAACGGTCGATCGTGACGATTGCGTTGCTTGCAGCACTCGGTCAGGATGATGAGGTCGCCATGCATGTGCGCGCCACAGCCAACACCGGCGCCTCGCGCGAGGATGTCCGCGAAGCGCTTCTACACGTGGCGATCTATGCCGGCGTTCCCGCCGCCAATCACGCCATCAAGATCGCCAAGCGTATTTTCGAACACATGGATGCCGGTCAAGCCGCCGGAACAGAGGTGTAGGATGTCCGAAATTCCAAACCGCGGGCCCGAGACAGGCGCCTTCTTCGCGCGAGACCGCGCCTGGCATGCCCCGGCGCTGACACCGGGCTACAAGACATCCGTGCTGCGCTCACCCCGGCGCGCACTGCTTTCGCTGGACGGCACGATTTCCGAAATCACCGGGCCTGTGTTTGGCCACTCGATGATCGGCGAGCTCGATAATGATCTGATCCACAATTTCGCAAGGCCGGGTGAAAGTGCGATTGGCGAACGCATCATTGTGCACGGCCGAGTACTGGATGAGCGCGGCCGACCGGTGCCCGGCGCCCTGCTCGAATTCTGGCAGGCCAATGCCGGCGGACGCTACCGGCACAAGAAAGAGACCTATCTTGCCGCCATCGACCCCAACTTCGGCGGTTGCGGGCGTGCGATTGCCGACGAGGAAGGGCAGTACGCTTTCCGGACGATCAAGCCCGGCCCCTACCCCTGGCCGAACGGCGTCAACGACTGGCGCCCCGCACACATCCACTTTTCCGTCTTCGGCCACGGTTTTGGACAGCGGTTGATCACACAGATGTATTTCGAGGGCGATCCGATGATCTGGAAATGCCCCATCGTCAACACCATCCCGGATCGTGCCGCCGTCGAACAACTGATCGCGCCGCTCGACTGGGGCAATACGATCCCGATGGACGCACGGGCCTACAAATTCGATATCATCCTGCGCGGCCGCCGCTCGACCTTGTTTGAAAACCGGCTGGAGGGAAACTGATGGTCCAGGCGCTTCATAGGCTCAAGGAAACCCCGTCACAGACAGCCGGGCCCTATGTCCATATCGGCCTGACCCCGAACTTCTGCGATATCGGCGGCGTCTACGACTGCGACCTGGGGACTTCCATGATCAACGATAGGACGCTCGGCGAGCGGATCACCGTCAGCGGTCGCATTTTCGATGGCGCCGAAGCGCTGGTGCGCGATGCTCTGGTCGAGATCTGGCAGGCCGACGGCGCGGGGCTCTACAACAGCCCTTCGGAAATACGGGGAGCCGCCGATCCGAATTTCACCGGTTGGGGCCGTTGCCCAACCAGTTCCGATGACGGCCTCTACCGTTTCGAGACGGTAAAACCCGGCAAAGTCCCAAACAAGGACGGGCGCGAAATGGCGCCACACCTCACGTTCTGGATCGTCGCACGCGGCATCAATTTCGGGCTGCATACGCGCATGTACTTTCCCGAAGAGACAGAAGCCAATTCTGCCGATCCACTGCTCTTGCGGATCGAAGATCGCACGCGTGTCGAGACCATGATCGCTGCCCGCCAGGGCGCGGTTTACACCTTCAACATTCATCTTCAGGGCGACAAGGAAACGGTCTTCCTTGATATATAGACGATGAGCATCTCCGCATTTGATCATCCCTTTCTATCCGGCCTGGTCGGCGACGAGGAGATTGCCGCCTGCTTGTCGGCTGAGGCCGATATCAGCGCCATGTTGGCATTCGAGACGGCGCTGGCCCGGGCAGAGGCGAGCCGGAACATGGTTCCAGCCAATGCGGCGCAACGCATTGCAGAGGGCTGTTCCATGTTCGTGGCCGATGTCGCAAGGCTAAAGGCCTCCACTGCGACCGATGGCGTCGTCGTTCCGGAACTCGTCAGGCAGCTTCGCACGGTCATCGGCGGTGACGCTGCTCAATACGTCCATTTCGGAGCGACGAGCCAGGATGTCATCGATACCAGCCTGATGATCCGGCTGAAGACCGTGCTGTTTCTTTTTGCAGACCGCCTTTCAGGGATCATATCCCGTCTTGACGATCTGGAGGCAAGGTTCGGCGCACGGCAACTGATGGGGCATACCCGCATGCAGGCGGCAATCCCTATTGTCGTATCCGACCGGCTGCGAAGCTGGCGTCATCCTCTCGCGCAATATCGCGAAAGGTTGGTCGAACAGAATTTCCCGGTTCAATTCGGTGGAGCCGCGGGCACGCTCGACAAGCTGGGTGCGGAGGCAGGAGCCGTGCGAGCGCTGCTTGCGCAGGAACTGGGTCTCACTGCCGAGCGACAATGGCAGAGCCAGCGCGGCTTGATTGCCGATATTGGCAATCTACTCTCACTCATCACCGGTGCTGCGGGAAAAATGGGGCAGGATATTGCCTTGCTTGCCCAGATGGGTGGTGAGATCGAGCTTTCCGGCGGCGGCTCGTCTTCCGCCATGGCGCACAAGCAAAATCCGGTTGCCGCTGAAGCGCTCGTCGCTCTGGCACGCTTTAACGGCGTGCAACTGTCCGGGCTGCATCAGGCCCTGGTCCACGAGCAGGAGCGATCAGGTGCTGCCTGGACGCTCGAGTGGCTCATCCTTCCCGAAATGGTGATGGCAACCGCCTCGTCGCTCAAACTTTGCTATGAATTGGCCGCAAGTGTTAAGAGCTTGGGGACCTAATGCCATAGACGGCCGTCACCATGAAGCGGCGAGCGGTATGGCAAGGATAGCAGCGCCGATATCAATCGAGGTGCGACATTGCGATCTCCTGACTGTGATAGTCTTCGAAGACTATCCATCAACGCCAAACACAGCAGTGAAAGCAAAGATGCCTTTGCTCCACCCTCGAGTGGCACCACTTTGCGTTTTCGAGCCATCACCGGCGGGGGCTGAATTAGATGCTCACCCAAAGTAAAATTGAGACGCCGTGCCAATAGGGCGGGGCACGGCACCTCTTGGAATCCGTTCTGTTTCCGTCGAGACGCTCGTTTGCAAGCCATCTGCAAGTGCTAGGTGCATAGTCAAACCAAGTACCCCGTTAAGGCCAATCAGCATAGCCGGATGACAATGCATTGTTTTCCGACTTCGCGACAGCGCGCGCCGCCTGTCGATATCTCTGAGGCGACAACCCGGTCTTCTTGGAAAAGAACTGGCTGAAATAGGTCGGCTCACGAAAACCCAGCGCGTCCGATATTTCCTGCACGGTCCGCTCGGAACGTTCCAGCCTCAATTTCGCTTCCTGAACGACGCGCTGATGAAGCAACTGGATCGGTGACCGGGACAGTTCGCGCTGACACACGGCATGCAACCGATCGGTCGTCACGCCCAGTTCACGGGCATAATCGCTGATCGGTCTGTGCTGCAGAAACCAGCCTTCGACGAGCTGACGATATCGCTGCAGGATCGGACCGCGCTGGCCACGCCCGGCAACCTCCGCCTGACGCCCGTCGATGCGCCAGACGCACATGAGGATCAGCCTGAGATAGGCGGACACGACCATCCAGGAGGCACGTGCCGGATCGCCGAGTTCCCCGACGAAGCCGGACATGAGCGGCATGATTTCGTGGGCAAACTGTTGATTGAGATCGCTTATGACTCGCGGCTGCTCGACCAGAATGCGCAGCGAATAGGATTCTGCCCGATCCCCGATCGCGTCAACGACGAGATGCGGCGATGCGCCGATCAGCATGCCGTGACCACCTGCCGCGATATTGATCAGATATCGTTTCTGTAGCGGCAACGAGGCCAGGCAGGGTGCCCGCATCTGCCTTTCGTCGTCGCCATCGGTTCGAAGGGTCGCGCTTCCTGCGGTCAACAGGAAGAAATGATGGAAATCCGCATATATCCCTTTTTGAAACTGGATCGTTCGCTGCGAGAGAGCGGGATCGCGGCGCTCTCCGCGCGCATGATGAAAAATCCCTGCCTCGGACTGCATCCGACTTCCTCCAAAAACATCCCCACATTTCCACATCTGACTTTAGACCAGATAATTATAATATTTAGCCAGAAAAACATATTCTTTCTCCGCTCAGGCCGCGTACGATCTCCCTACCAGCCTTTGGGAGGAGGCAGATTCAAGACATCCACAAAGCGATGAAACGGCTTGGGTTCATTGGCTTTGCCGCATTCTCCCGTGGCACCAAAAACGCAGGCGATGCCTGCATTCGAACGGGTGACGTAGTGTTCGTGGCAAAGCTCTTTATCAACGATGAGGCGATGGACGCTTCGAACGCATCCACGTTCGAGCGGATCGATCCGGTGAGCGGCGACGTGGCGACGATTGCCTCGGCCGCCTGCCCTGCCGACATGGACAAGGCTGCCGATGCCGCGGCTTCCGCGTTCCCCGACTGGTCGGAAACACCGCCGGGCGAACGACGCGCCATGCTCAATCGCGCGGCAGACGCCCTGTCGGCCCGAGCTGCCGACCTGATTGCCGCAATGGTCGCGGAGACCGGCGCAACAACACTTTGGGCGCGGATCAATTGCGAACTGGCGGCTGAGATTTTCCGCGACGCAGCGGCCATGACCACCCAGGTGACGGGCGAGATCGTCCCTTCCAACATCGCTGGAAACATGTCGATGGCGATCCGCCAGCCGGCCGGCGTCTGCGTCGGCATCGCGCCGTGGAATGCGCCCATTATCCTTGGCGCGCGGGCCGTCGCCATGCCGCTGGCCTGCGGCAACACTGTGGTTTTGAAGGCTTCGGAACTCTGCCCGAAGACGCACAGCTTGATCGGGGAGATCATGCAAGAGGCGGGCTTTCCGCCTGGCGTCGTCAATGTCGTCACCAATGCTCCGAGAGATGCAGCCGCGGTCGTGGAGGCGTTGATCGCCCACCCCGCCGTTCGCCGCATCAATTTCACCGGCTCGACCCGCGTCGGACGCATCATCGCGGAAATCTCGGCCAGATATCTGAAGCGCTGCCTGCTGGAACTGGGCGGAAAGGCTCCCTTCATCGTGCTTGCCGATGCCGATATCGACGAGGCAGTGCGCGCCGCAGCGTTTGGGGCGTTCATGAACCAGGGCCAGATCTGCATGTCGACGGAACGTCTCATCCTCCTCGACGATATAGCCGACGAATTCGTCGAGAAATTCAAGACGAAGGCAATGACGCTTGTCGCCGGACGCCCGGCCGACGGCGGCAAACCCCTGGGCGCCATGATCAATGAGGAGGCGGCCAGGCGCGTGAAGGCGCTTCTCGACGACGCGCTTGCCAAGGGCGCCGTTCTCGTCTGTGGCGGTCCGGCCCACGATACGCTGATGGACGCGACCGTTCTGGATCATGTTACATCAGCCATGCGCATCTACCGCGAGGAAAGCTTCGGCCCGCTGGCAGCGATCATCCGCGTCAGCAGCATCGACGAGGCCGTCACAGTCGCAAATGACAACGAATATGGACTGTCGTCGGCCGTCTTCGGCCGCGATATTCAACAGGCGCTTTCGGTCGCCCGGCGCATCGAATCCGGCATCTGCCATATCAACGAGGCGACGGTATCCGACGAACCGCAGATGCCGTTCGGTGGGATGAAATCCAGCGGATATGGACGCTTCGGCGGCAAGGCTGCAATCGACGAATTCACCGAACTGCGCTGGATCACGATCGCATCCGGAACACGCAACTATCCGATCTGATCCGGCAGCCGCTCGGGAGAAGCGGCTGGCGCCTCCAGATGAATAGCTGGCCTGCACGACCTTCGAAATCTGAGAACTGGGAGGAAAAAAGCGATGAACGAGAAGCCCGACACAACGACAATCAATCCCCTGGCATGGACGCGACGCTCCTTTATGGCGGCAACCGCCGTCGGCGGCGCCACCCTTGCCATGGGTACCAATTCGACGTTCGCGCAGAGTGCCGACACGATCAAGGTGGGCTTCATCAGCCCGCGCACCGGTCCGTTGGCGGGCTTTGGCCAGACCGATGGCTATGTGCTCGACCTTGCCAAGAAGGCCCTGACGGGCGGCTTTCAGAGCGGTGGCAAGAACTGGAAAGTCGAAATCATCGACCAGGACACCCAGTCCGATCCCTCTCGCGCCGGGCAATTGGCAAAGGACCTGATCAACAACCAGAACATCGATCTGATGCTCGTCGTCTCGACCCCGGAGACGATCAATCCCGTTGCCGACGCCTGCGAGGCGGCCGGCGTTCCCTGCCTGTCGACCGTCATGCCTTGGGAGGCCTGGTATTTTGGCCGCGGCGCCAAGCCCGGCCAGCCCTCTCCGTTCAAATGGACATATCACTTCGGATTTGGTGTCGGCGAGTTCTTCAAGACCTACGTCTCGCAATGGAAGCTGATCGAGACCAACAAGAAGGTCGGCGTCATGTATCCGAACGATGCCGACGGCAATGCCATCCGCGCCAATCTTGCGCCGCTTCTGGCCAAAGAAGGCTTCACGATCGTCGATCCGGGTCCATACGAAGACGGAACCACCGACTATTCGGCGCAGATTTCGCTCTTCAAGAAAGAGGGCATCGAGATCTTCAACTCGTTCCCGATCCCGCCGGATTTCGCTGCCTTTTGGCGACAGGCGGCACAACAGGGCCTGACGCGCAAGATCAAGATCTGCCAGGTCGCAAAAACCGGGCTGTTTCCTTCCGACATCAATGCGCTTGGCAAGCTTGGGATGAATATCAGCAGCGCCGCCTATTGGCACAAGGCTTTTCCCTACAAGTCGACGCTGACAGGCGTGTCAGGAACGGAATTGGCCGATGGCTACGAGACTGCAAGCGGCAAGCAGTGGACGCAGCAGCTCGGTGCCAGCCTTGCCCTTCTTGATGCCGGTTTCGAAGCCTTGAAGGCGAGCTCGAACGTCAAGGACAAGGCGGCCGTCGCCAAGGCGTTGAGCACGCTCAAGACAACGACAATCGCCGGGAAGGTGGATTTCACCAGCGGGCCCGTTGCGAACGTTTCGCCGGGGCCGATCATCGGTACCCAATGGGTAAAGGCTGCTTCGGGCTCGAAATTCCCGCTCGACTATGTCGTTACCGAAAACGTCACCGACCCGAATGTTCCGGTCGGCGCCAAACTCGTTCCCTATAACGGATAAGACCACTGTGCAGCAGATAGCCCAACAGCGGCCGGGAGATGAGTTTCTCTCGGCCAAGGCGATCCACAAGAGCTTCGGAGCACTTGTGGTTCTCGACAATGTGGATTTCGCCATGGGTGTTGGCGACGCTGTCGGCATTGTCGGGCCGAACGGTGCGGGCAAGACCACGCTGCTCAGCGTGCTCGCGGGAGCGTTTGCACCCAACGCCGGCACCATCTTCCTCAATGGGCGAGACGTCACGGCGCTGACGGCGGCAGACCGCTGCAAGTCAGGACTGGCCAGAACCCACCAGGTTCCGAAACCCTTTAGCGGCATGACGGTGTTCGAAAATGTCTACGTTGCCGCCGCCCATGGCCAAGTCGTCAATCGCGACGAAACCTACGATCGCATCATCGATTCCCTGACGCTTTGCGGCATGCTGGATGTTGCCAATCGCCAGGCCGACACGCTTGGCCTGCTTGATCGCAAACGCCTGGAACTGGCACGCGCGCTCGCGACGAAGCCCAAGCTGATGCTGCTCGACGAGATCGGCGGCGGCCTCACCGATGGCGAAGCAAGCGAGCTGGTGGAGACGATCCGCGAGCTGCGTCATCGCGGTATCGGCATCGTCTGGATCGAGCACATCGTCCACATTCTCCTTCAGGTGGCCGACCGGCTGATCTGCATGGATGCCGGAAAGATCATCGCCGACGGCGATCCCAAAGCCGTCATGAAGGATGAGCAAGTGGTGAAAGCGTATCTGGGGAGGTCGCCGGCATGAGAACCCTCTCCATTCAGGATCTGGATGTGCGCCATGGCCAGCTTCAGGCGGTGCGCGGTGTCAGCTTCCGCATCGACAAGGGCGATGTCCTGGCGCTGGTGGGTGCCAACGGTGCCGGCAAGACAACATTGCTGCGCTCGATCGCCGGTGCCCATCTTCCCGCTTCGGGCAGCATTCTGCTCGGCGACCGAGACCTGACGCAGGTGCCATCCCACAAGCGCATCGCGATGGGGATTGCCCTGGTGCCGGAAGGCCGGCGGCTTTTCTCGCAAATGACCGTGGAGGAGAACCTGCTGCTCGGAAAGACGTCGGGGCGAAAGGGAGAGTGGAACATCGATCGGGTGTTCGAGGCATTTCCGAACCTCGTCCCACGACGGCACGCCAAGACCGGGCACCTCTCCGGCGGCGAGCAGCAGGCAACGGCCATCGGCCGGGCCTTGATGAGCAATCCGGACGTGCTGTTGCTGGACGAGGTATCCCTCGGCCTCTCCCCGCTCGTCGTCGACCGCGTCTACGAACAGCTGCAGACGCTCCTGACGTCGGGCACGACGATCATTCTCGTCGAACAGGATCTCGGGCGGGCGATGCGGGTCGCCAACCGCGTCATCTGCATGCTCGAAGGCAGGATCGTGCTCGATGCCCCCGCGTCGACGGTCTCGCGCGACGATGTCACCCAGGCCTATTTCGGCTTGTACCGAGCCGATGGCGGGAGGGCAGCATGATCGACACTCTCATCCAGGGGACGCTGCTTGGCGGCTACTACGCCGTCATTGCCTGTGGCCTTTCCTTCATGTTCTCCGTCATGCGGATTATCAACCTGGCTCACGGGAGCCTCGCAATCGTCGCGGCCTATGGCCTGTGGCTGCTTGCCGACCGTTTCGGCATCTCGCCCTTCGTCGGCCTGCTGATCGTGCTGCCGGTCATGGCGTTGTTCGGCTGGTTGCTGCAGCGGTTCATTCTGGAGCGCAGCGCACGCGGCAGCAGTCTCCTACCGATCCTGACGACATTCGGCCTTTCGATCATCGTCGACAACCTGCTGTTCCAGCAATTTGGTGCGGACACCCGGTCGCTGGCGCCCTTCCTCGGCGACCTCAGCTACGATTCCTGGGAACTGCCCGGCGATATCTATGTCGGCAAACTTTCCGTCATGATGATGGTGACAGCAATTCTCATCCTCGGTGGGCTACACCTTTTCCTCAGCCGGTTTGCGCTCGGCCGCGCCATTCGGGCAACCGCCGAAGATCCGGATACCGCGGGCCTCGTCGGGATAGATGCCCGCAAGGTGAATGCCGTGGCAACGGCGATTGCGATGGTGACGGTCGGTATCGCCGGCGCCTTCCTTGCCATGCGGGCGACATTCGACCCCTATTCCGGCGCACCACAGCTTCTCTTTGCCTTCGAGGCGGCAGTGATCGGTGGCGCCGGCTCGCTTTGGGGAACGCTTGTCGGTGGCATTGTCCTCGGTCTTGCGCAATCGCTAGGGGCTCAGCTCCACCCGCAAGGCTTTCTCATCGGCGGACATTTCGTCTTTCTCCTCGTGCTCTTCGTCCGGCTTTTCCCGCTGGGAACATCGTACCTCGGAAAGATCCGCGCATCCCTTCGGAGTGAAGCATGACATATCTCTCGAGTGGCTTTTCAGTCGAACGGTGGACGCGGGCATCCCGCTTCGCGGTCTTTGGGTGCGTCATGGTTCTTGCCATTCTAGCCGTCGTTCCACTCCTCACGGGAGCCGGTGCCGTCGATCGCCTGACGGCCCTCTTCGTCTACGTCATTCTTGCAGTCATGTGGAACGCGCTTGCCGGCTACGGCGGGCTGGTCTCCGTCGGTCAGCAGGTATTTTTCGGCCTTGGCGCCTATTTCACCGTACGGCTTGCGGATGTGGGGCTCGATCCCTTCGTTTCGCTCTTTGCGGCAGCCTTGATTACGGCAGCGCTTTCCGTGCCGCTATCCTTTTTCATGCTGAGGCTGAAGGGGGGCGAGTTCGCGATCGGCATGTGGGTGGTCTCGGAGCTCGTTCATCTGCTGGTCAATCTGGATCAACTCATCCAGGGGGAAACGGGAACATCGCTGATTTCGCTCAACGCCTATGACAGCGGTACGCGCCGCGCGACGATCTATTGGATGGCATTGATTGCAATGGCTGGTCTCCTTGGCCTGCTCTTCGCCCTGTTGCGAAGCCGTACGGGCACGGCGATACAGGCCATTCGCGACAATGAAGACGCCGCGACTTCTCTCGGTGTCAAGGTCATGGCGACCAAGCGGGTGTTGTTCGTCCTTGCCGCCTTCGGCGTCGCGGTTGCTGGCGGGCTTTGGCTCGCGACAGCCACGACCTTCCAGCCCAAGACCTACTTCAGTATCCAATGGACCGCCTACATGATCTTCATGGTGCTGGTCGGCGGGATCGGAAAGTTCGAAGGGGCCATCCTCGGGGCCATCCTGTTTTTCCTGATCGAGACCTATTTCGGCAGCATGGGCGTCTGGTACCTCATCGGCCTCGGCGCCACAGCCGTGCTGTTCTCGCTCTACATGCCGCATGGCCTTTGGGGAGCGATTGAACGCCGCTTCGGCCTCAGACTTCTGCCGGTCGGCTATCGACTGACATTTCCGAAATCCTTGATGGATCAACATGGTCGATGACATCGGGCAATTTGCGATGCATTGGGAAAGGTAAGATCATGCTCTTTGGAAAGACAATCCTGATTACCGGCGTCGCCTCTGGCATCGGCGCGCGGACAGCGGAGCTTGCGGGGCAAATGGGTGCCGATGTCATCGGCGTCGATGTTCGCGTGCCGTCTCAGGGGCAGGCCTCCTTCATCAGGGGTGACATCTCGACGTCAGCCGGCGTTACAGAGATCGTCCGCCAGCTTCCCAGGCACATCGATGCGTTGGCCAACGTCGCGGGTCTTTCGGGCAATACCGGCCTGGCGGCGACGCTTGCCGTCAATTTCTACGGCCTGCGCGCGCTGTCCGAAGCGCTGGCACCACGGCTTCGCGAGGGCGGAGCGATCGTCAACGTCGCCTCGATCGCCGGCTACGGATGGCGGGCCAATATCGAGCGGGCAAAGACCCTGACCGCCATCGAAGGCTTTCCCGACGTCGCAAGCCTTGCAGCCAAGCACGGCCTGAAGAATGAGGAAGGCTATCCGCTTTCCAAGGAGCTCTTGCTGCTATGGACCATGCGCGCTGCCCATCAGCCTCTGTTCAAGGATCGCGGAATTCGCGTCAATGCGGTCAGCCCCGGGCCGGTAGAGACACCGATCCTGAAACAGTTCCGGGCTGTCCTTGGCGACGAACGCGTCGATAGCGACATAACCAGGGTTGGACGCGCTGGAACTTCGGCCGATATCGCGCCAGCCATCCTCTTCCTTTGCTCCGACGGAGCGCGCTGGGTCAACGGCGCAAATCTTGCCACGGACGGCGGCCTTGAAGCCTCCATCAATGCCGAGGTTCTCGGCTTTTAATCCTCTTTGCACAAGGAGTCGAACATGGACATTTCCCTTCTTATCAACGGTGTGGATCGCCCAGCCCTCAGTGGTCGCACCTTCGATCGCCATGATCCCTTTACGGAGAAACTGGCGACCAGAGCAGCCGCAGCCGGTCTGGAAGATGTCGACGCAGCTGTGGAAGCCGCATCGGCCGCCTTTCCGGCATGGTCGAAGACCGGGCCAACACATCGCCGCACGATCCTGCTCAAGGCCGCTGATATCCTCGACGCAAAGGTTGGCGAATTCACCAGACTGATGATCGAGGAAACCGGCGCAACGGCTCCCTGGGCCGGTTTCAACGTCATGCTGGCCGCCAACATCCTGCGCGAAGCAGGCTCGATGACGACCCAGATTTCCGGCGAGATCATCCCCTCCGAAAAGCCCGGGACGCTTGCGATGGGTGTGCGGCAGGCAGCCGGCGTCTGCCTTGCGATTGCGCCCTGGAACGCACCTGTCATCCTCGCCACGCGAGCGATCGCAATGCCGATCGCCTGCGGCAATACCGTTGTCCTGAAGGCATCGGAACTATGCCCCGGCACGCAGCGGTTGATCGCCACTGCCTTGACGGAAGCGGGACTGCCGGCCGGCGTCATCAACGTCATCACCAACGCGCCGGAGGATGCCTCGGAAATCGTTGCGGCCCTGATCAGCCATCCGGCCGTGCGGCGCGTCAATTTCACCGGTTCGACCAAGGTCGGTAAGATCATCGCCGAGCTTTGCGGAAAACACCTGAAGCCGGCGCTGCTGGAACTTGGCGGCAAGGCCCCGCTCGTCGTACTCGACGACGCCGATCTCGACGGCGCGGTCAATGCGGCAATTTTCGGCGCTTTCATGCACCAGGGCCAGATCTGCATGTCGACCGAGCGGATCATCGTTCATCAGGCAATCGCCGATGAATTCGTGGCGAAGCTTTCGACGCGTGCCAGCCAGCTTCCGGCGGGAGATCCGCGCGGGCATGTCGTGCTCGGCTCGCTGATCAGCCTGGCTTCGGCGGTGAAAATGGAAGAACTGATCGCGGACGCCAAGGCAAAGGGGGCCAAGCTCGTTGCCGGTGGCAAGCGCACAGGCACGGTCGTCGAAGCGACGCTGCTTGATCACGTCACCGCCGACATGCGCGTCTATTCGGAAGAGTCATTCGGTCCGGTCAAACCGATCGTTCGAGTGGCCGACGAAGAAGAAGCGATCCGCGTCGCCAATGACACTGAATACGGATTGTCGTCTGCCGTGTTCAGCCGTGACGTTCAGCGCGCGATGGCGGTAGCGGCTCGCATCGAATCCGGTATCTGCCACATCAACGGTCCAACCTTAAACGACGAGGCACAGATGCCGTTCGGCGGTGTGAAGGGCAGCGGCTACGGACGCTTCGGTGGCAAGGCGGCCATAGCCGAATTCACAGATCTGCGCTGGATCACCATCGAGGATTCCGCGCAGCACTATCCTTTCTGAAAATCGTCAGCGGTGGGCGACCCGGAGCTGGTCGCCTGCTGCAATCATTCGAGGATGACTGCCATGGCAACGGCAGTGAGTTCGACAAACGCTGCGGTGAAGAAATGCGTACACAGGTCGTTATCATCGGTTCCGGCCCATCAGGATTGCTGCTCGGGCAATTGCTGACGGAGGCTGGCATCGACAATGTCATCCTCGATCGCGTCGGCAAGGACTACATCCTCGGTCGTGTTCGTGCCGGCGTCCTCGAGGAAGGCACGGTCGGGCTGGTCGACAAGGCGAAAGCCGGCGCACGCCTTCACGCCGAGGGGCTGCCGCATGACGGCTTCTCGCTTGCCTTCGACGGCCGCGACCATCGCATCGATCTCTTCGGGCTTACAAACGGCAAGCACGTCATGGTCTACGGCCAGACGGAATTGACACGCGACCTGATGCACCATCGCGAAAAGAGTGGCGCCCAGTCGGTCTACGATAGCGCCAACGCTCAGCCTCATGATTTCGAGAAGGGCAAGCCTTACGTCACCTACGAAAACGGCGGAATCACCCACCGCATCGATTGCGATTTCATTGCCGGATGCGACGGGTTTCACGGAGCGAGCCGCAAGGCCGTGCCGGAAAGAGCGATCCGCACCTTTGAGAAGGTTTACCCGTTCGGCTGGCTCGGCATCCTCGCGGACGTCCCGCCAGTCAACCACGAGCTGATCTATGCGAACCATCCACGCGGCTTCGCACTGTGCTCGATGCGCTCTGCCACCCGCAGCCGCTACTATATTCAATGTGCGTTGGACGAGAGGATCGAGGATTGGAGCGACAATCGCTTCTGGGACGAACTACGCCGACGCTTGCCCGCCCATCATGCCGAGGCGCTGGCAATGGCGCCCTCCTTCGAGAAGTCAATTGCGCCGCTGCGCTCCTTTGTCGCCGAGCCGATGCGCCTCGGCCGCCTGTTCCTTGTTGGTGACGCGGCGCATATCGTGCCGCCAACGGGCGCCAAAGGGCTCAATCTGGCCGCAAGCGACGTACATTATCTCTTCGCCGGGCTGATTGAGCACTATCAGGATCGCTCCGACGCCGGCATCGATCGCTATTCCGCTCTCGCCTTGGCTCGCGTCTGGAAAGCCGTTCGCTTTTCCTGGTGGATGACGACGATGATGCATCGCTTTCCTGACACCAGCGACTTCGACCAAAAGATACAGGAGGCAGAGCTCGGCTATCTCACCCATTCCCGCGCCGCCTCGACGGCGCTTGCTGAAAATTATGTCGGGCTACCCTATTAGAGCCTTTCATGTTTTGACGGAAGCTCATCCTGCACGCGGAAGCTTGCCTATGCGGCTCGCATGAGTGGATCGGATTTGCCAACCGGTTCACGCATGCTCCAACGGGAGATACGCCGCAAAGCATAAGATCCATTGTTTCTATGCGCTCGCGCCGCGATAGAAGACATCGAATTCCGATTGGCGTGAGTCAATCCCCCGGCAGAGCGATGAGCAGTGACCATCTCTTTGCGCCGAGCTTGGTTCTAGCGATTGCTCACTCCCGCATCTGCTGGAGTCTTCAGTACGCGCGCGCCGACTCTTCATTGACGATTGTCTGATCGAATAATTCCAAGCGGCGAGATGCGCCACCAGCGTCATGTCATGGAACTCGTTGAAGTTTGACCGCAGACAGTCACCCCAATGCCGCATAGAGCCGCGGAAGCCACCTTTCGACGACATTGACAGGAAAACCCAGCTGAACTTTCCCCTTGGGAGAAGGAGAGGTGAGTAGCAAAGGCACGGGTGACCGCAGGCCGGCTTCTTATCGTTCCAGCCGATCAAGCGCCAGTCGAGAGCTCAGGGTCATCCTGGCGCAATGCTCCTTCGCCCCCTTGCCGGATGCTTCGCAGGACCTCCAACGCCGCCTCACGCAACTCCGGTGCGAAAAGACGCCGAAACCGCGCCTCGTGCGCCCCGATGATGGCGCGCACCGTCTCCACCCTCTCCATGCCGCTCCTCGTCAGGCGAAGAGCCTGCGATCGCCCACCAACAGGCACCCGATCGACGAACCCCGCCTTGGTCAGTCCAACCATCAGGGGAACCATGTTGGCGCGTTGAATGCCCAAGCTGCGTCCGAGATCGCTCTGGGTACAGCCGGGATTGGCGTCGATCAGCGTCAGAATAGAAGCTTCAACCGGCCTGAGTTCGATTGTCTGGAGCCTCGAGCCCAAGTCGGCCATCATCACGTTGGATGCCCTCCTCAACTGGTAACCGAGCAGGGTTTCGAGCGGGTCGGTCAATTTCGATGTGCGGGCGTCGATATCCATAATCCGCCTATAATGCTATTGCGCATAACAATCAAATAATGTTATGTGGCATAGCATTGCCGGCGCGGAGGTCATATGCCGGTATTGGAGGAATCCCGCTTGAAGAAGGCCGCCTGTTGCGCCGCGATCAGTCGATCTGCAGCACAACAGCTCTCCCCACTCATTGACGGCCGCGCATTCGCGCCGGCTGAGGTGGGTGTCTCATTTCGATTGCACTGCGGCCCACCCGGCCCGTTGAAGTCTACTGTATTCGATGCGGGCCCGATTTTGTGGCCCGTTCCCCTTTGATGCGCAGACCTGATTGGCAGGAAGGACACCATGACAACAGAGCATTCCGAAAAAGATGCCGTCGCATTTGTCGTCGAAGCCGGCATAGCCTGGGTCAGTTTCAACCGCCCGGAGAAACGCAACGCCATGAGCCCCAAGCTCAACCGGCGCATGATGGAGGTTCTGGACGAGCTCGAGTTTCGGGCCGACGTCGGCGTGCTGGTGCTGACCGGCGAGGGTACGGCCTGGTCTGCGGGCATGGATCTCAAGGAGTATTTCCGCGAGACCGAGGCCGGCGGCCTAGAGGGCACGCGAAAGGCCCAGCGCGAAAGCTACGGTTGGTGGCGCCGGCTGCGCTGGTATCAGAAGCCGACCATCGCCATGGTGAACGGCTGGTGCTTTGGCGGCGGCTATGGGCCTCTTTTCGCCTGCGACCTCGCCTTTGCCGCCGATGACGCCAAATTCGGACTGAGCGAGATCAACTGGGGCATTCTGCCCGGCGGCGGCGCGGCCAAGGTGGCGACCGAGCTGACATGCTTCCGCAACGCCATGTACCATGCGCTGACGGGCGAGAACATCGATGGCAGGAAAGCCGCTGAATGGGGTTTCGTCAACGAGTCCCTGCCGCTTGCGCAGTTGAAGCCGCGTGTGACCGATGTCGCCAACATTCTCTTGCAAAAGAATCCGGTGGCCCTCAAGGCCACCAAGGACGCCATTCGCCGCGTGCGTGAGATGACATACGACAATGCCGAGGATTATCTGGTGCGCGCCCAGGAAGCCGCCAACAGCTATGACAGCGAGGGGCGTAAGGAAGGTATCAAGCAATTCATCGACGACAAGACCTACAAGCCTGGTCTTGGTGCCTACGACAAGTCCAAACATCAGGCCTGAGGAGCGCCCTAAATGACGGTCGAGACCACTAGTCCTCTGCCATCGGCTCTTCCCAGCGGTTCGATGGAACGGCTGTTGCGCCCGAGATCGGTGGCGATCGTCGGTGCCTCCGACAAGTCCGGCGCGCTTGGCGCTTCGGTGCTGTCCAATCTCGAGCGCAGCGGCTATGCCGGCGCCATTCATCTTATAAACCCGAAACGGACCGAGATAGGCGACCGGCCCTGCCTTGCCTCGATCGATGACCTGCCGGACGGCGTCGATGCGGCGGTCCTTGCTGTTCCGCGCGCAGCCGTGCTTCCCTCCATAAAAGCACTTGCCCGCCGCCGCGTCGGAGCAGCCGTCATCTTTTCGGCGGGCTTTGCCGAGGGCGGCGCAGAAGGGCTGGCCGATCAACGCGAGATCGCCCGCATAGCGGCCGAGGTGGGCATGGTGATCGAGGGGCCGAATTGCCTCGGCATGGTCAACTATGTTGACCGCATCCCCCTCACCTTCATCGAAACCGATTCAGAAGAACTGGGCGACCGGCCGGGAATTGCGATCGTGTCGCAGAGCGGCGCCATGGCCGCTGTTCTCGGCGTGACATTCACCAGCCGCGATCTGGGCCTCTCCTATTCCATCTCCACCGGCAACGAAGCCGGCAGCGGTGTTGAGGACTATGTGGAATTTCTGGTGGAGGACGCCTCCACACGGGTCATCGCGATGATTGTCGAACAGTTCCGCAAGCCTGGCCGTTTCCTTGCCGCGGCGCGCAAAGCAGGTGCAAATGGCAAGCGGATTGTCCTTCTTCATCCCGGCCGGAGCAGTGCGGCGCGCGAATCTGCCGCGACCCACACGGGCGCCATGGCCGGCGACTATCAGGTCATGCGCGCCAAGGTCGCGCGTGCCGGCGTCATTTTGGCCGAAACGCTCGAGGAACTCGGCGATATCACCGAGATCGCACTGCGTTGCCCGGTGCTTGCGGCCGGAGGCCCCGCCGTGCTTGGTGAATCCGGCGCGTTCAAGGCGCTGACGCTCGATCTGTGCGAGGAACTTGACCTCGATCTTCCCGCAATCAGCGACGACACCGCGCCGGCATTGCGTGCGGTCCTGCCGCCATTCGTCGGCGTCAGCAATCCGCTGGATCTGACGGCACAGGGCCTCGTCGAGCCGGACCTTTATAACAGGACGCTCACCGCACTCTTCGACGATGCCCGTTTTGCCAGCATTGTCGCCTGCATTATTCAGACCGATCCTGTGACGTCAGCCATCAAACTGCCACCGATCCTGAAAGCGGTGTGCGAGCACAAGCCGGCAAAACCGCTGATCTTCGCCGGCCTCGATGAGGGCGCTCCTATCCCGGCCGACTATATCGCGCAGTTGCGCGCGCTCGGCATCGTCTATTTCCCCTCGACCGAACGCGCCTTCCGGGCGCTGAAGCGCATCGACGAATTCGCCGGGCGCGACGCAACTGCTTCCACCGCAACGCCGGTCGTGATTGCCGGTCTCCCCTTGCAGAAGGGCGTCATTCCGGAATATCGGGCCAAGCAAATCCTGTCACCGCTCGGGATTCCCTTTCCTGAAGGACGCTTGGCAACGACCCTCGAGCAAGCGCTCGCGACGGCTGCCGCGATCGGCTATCCGGTCGTCTTGAAGGCGCAATCGCCCGATCTCAGCCACAAGAGCGACGCGGGTGGCGTCGTTCTCGGATTGGCCGACGCAGCCAGCCTCAAGGAGGGCTGGGCCAAGCTGCACGCCGATATCGCGCGCCATCGCCCGCAGCTGATCTTGAACGGCGTATTGATCGAAGCCATGGGCAAACGCGGCATCGAGCTGATCATCGGCGCACGCAACGACCCGGACTGGGGGCCTGTGATCCTGGCGGGTTTCGGCGGCGTTACCGCGGAGATCCTAAGGGATGTCCGCATTCTGACGCCCGATCTGCCCGACGACGCCATCATCCGCGAGCTATATCGGCTGAAGAATGCACCTTTGCTACGCAGTTTCCGCGGCTCACCGCCGCTTGACGTGGGTGCCGCCGCCCGGATCATCGCCACGCTCGGCCGGCTGCTGCTCGCCGAGCCGACGATCCGGGAAATAGACCTTAATCCGGTGGTGATCTATCCCGATGGCGAAGGTGCGGTGGCACTGGATGCCCTGATGCTAACCGTGCCCCTGCCCGTCAGCATCTAAGCTGCGAAACCCATGCGATCGAGAGGTGGTCACCGTCCACTGTCAGGTTGACGGTGACGTCGGTTTTCGGGTCGTTCATGCGGCATGAGTGAGGTTCGTAATTCCCTCTTCGAGGTCATCGCTCTCCGTCCGCGATCGTCTCCCAGACGGTATGGCTTTATTTCCGATTTGCGCTCAGCCTGAGAATGGTCGAAGACTCGCCAGTAGCGCACGGCGTTGTGCTGAGCCACGAAGCAGGTCGGCGACAAATGGCATCTTGGTGAAGTCGTCGTCGGCATCAATGGCAACATGATTGGCTTTGACGAGCCGTCGACCAGGACGGTTTCATCCCCCGACGCTCTTGTTCAAAGCCGCCACGACAGGCGGGCTGTCGAACGGCTGCTGCGCAACCTCATCGGCAAACTGGCGTGTGCCCCATCTGTCCTGGTCACCGACAAGCTTCGGTCTTATGGCGCAACACGCACTAACATGAGCCTGAAATTTGAGCGCGCCCAGCACAAGGGACCCAACAATCGTGCTGAGAATTCGCACCAACCGACCCGGCGACGAGGGGATGATGAAGCGGTTCAAATCCGCTCGCAACCTATAACGCTGCGTCTCACTTCACGATCCAATCACCAACTTGTTCCATTTTTTCCCGTCACTGCCTGGCAGCGGCTGAATATCGGGGCTCTTCATTCAGAATCGATGGTCACGTGGACGAAACTTGCCGGCGCTGGCTCCGCCGATTGACGGCCAGGGTTCGCCACACCATCGCCGCGTCCAAACCTCAACAAAGTGACAGTGCCGGCTGGCCGCCATCCCCATATCTCACGTATCGAGAATGGCGACGGCCCGCGTCCATCCGGCGGAGGCGCGCTCGATCTTGACGGGGAAGCAGCTGATCCTGAAACCTGTCGAAGGAAGCACCTCGAGATTGTGCAGCTTCTCGATATGGCAATATCCCCGATGCCGTCCTGCCTTGTGGCCGTTGCGACAAGCCGGCGCGAGGCCACGTCAAGGCGTTGACCGACCTGTCAGACGTCCATGGCGGGACCATCGCCCGATCCGATGTCGCCGAGTTCGTCGTCCAGCAACTCACCACCGATACGTGGCTGCGGAAAGCGCCGCTGATTACGTGGTAGTATGTCTCAGGCCGATCGCCGCATCGGAACCGGGCAGACGAGCAAGACCGATCGCCTCTGCCGCTCCTCACGATCGAGCATGAGCTTTTGGAGGTGAGCCGAAGGCGGACCGGAAAGCATGGCTGAATGCACTCTGCGACGTATAGCCAACCTTGCGTGCGATACTGGCGACAGTCTCATCACCCCGAGCGAGCGCCGCACGAGCGATGGTGAGACGCCACGCCCGCACATAGGCGAGTGGCGGCTGTCCCACCCGGCGTGTGAAGTCCGCAGAGAAGGCAGCCCGCGACATGCCGGCGACGCCGGCGAATTGGGCCACTGTCCAATGTTGCGCGACATCTCCATGAATGAGACGAAGGACCCGGCCGAGCCGAGGATCCGACAGAGCGCCAAGCCACCCGATCTCCACCTGCTCGGTACTGCCGGCGTAGGCCCGGATCGCCTCTACCAGCAACACATCCGCGAGCCGGGCACTGATGATATCACTACCGATGACATTGCGCTCGGCCTCGTCATACATCAGCCCAAGGATTGTCGCCATCGCTCCGGATGCAGCCGAGGATCCGGGAACGAAGAGGAAATCCGGAAGCATGTCGAGCAGGAAGTCCACATTCCCGGGATCGAACGTGACGGTTCCCCCGATCGCAATCGTCTCGTCACCGCCCAGACGCGCAACATCGCCGCAGCCGGCGCCGTAGAAGGTTTGGCCGTCGAGGGGCGGAACCTCCGGATCGCTGGCTACAGTATATGCCGTGCGCCCCAACAGGCAGACATCCCCTGCGCTCATGAGCTGAGGCGCGCGCGTCGGTCGCGTTATCCAGGCCGTTCCTCGCAATAGCGCCACGAACTTGAGCCGGTCGAGCGCCGGAAATGCGAGAGCCCATCGTTCCGCGGCCTCCAGCCGGGTGCGGCGGGTCACCCTTGCGCCAAGAACGTTGAGGACATCCGACAGGGGATCGGTCACAGCTTTAGACGATCGCGATAAATCCATAGACATCTGAGCATAGCTCATCTTAAGCTCCGTGCCTATCTTCTTCGATGACATCAACGAAGGAGAATAGCTATGGGTATCGAAGGCAAGGTTGTCGCCATCACAGGCGCAAGCAGCGGGATCGGTCGCGCGACGGCGAAACTGCTCGCAGAACGAGGGGCCTTTGTCGTGCTAGCTGCGCGCCGCGAGGAGGCACTCGCAGCGATCGCAGACGAGATCACCACTGCAGGTGGCAAGGCCATGTACAAGGTGACCGACGTCCGCCAGCGGGGCGATCTTGAAGCGCTTGTCGCATTGGCAATTGAGCATTGCGGCAGGCTCGACGTCATTATCAACAATGCCGGGATTGGCCCCTTATCCCGTTTCGATGCGCTCCGGGTCGGGGACTGGGACGCTATGATCGATGTCAATCTACGCGGCACGCTTTACGGCATCGCGGCCGCGTTGCCCGTCTTCCAACGTCAACAGTCGGGCCATGTCATCAACATCGTCTCGACCGCGGGCATCAAGATCGTGCCGACAATGGGTGTGTATGCCGCGACCAAGAACGCGGTGCGAACCATCAGCGAAGCCTTGAGGCAGGAAGCAGGACCGCATCTGAGGGTCACCGAAATTTCGCCGGGGATGATCTCGACTGACTTTGCAAGCTCGATAACCGACCCCGCCGTAAAGTCGGCAATTGAAGAACGCTCTTCCAAGGTAGCCATTCCTCCGGCTTCGATCGCACGCGGCGTTGCCTACGCGATCGAGCAGCCGGCCGATGTGGACGTCGGCAGCATCGTCATACGACCGACAGCCCAGGATTGAACACCTAGCTTCGGGTGACTCTTTGGCCCGGGCCAACGGCAGTCTCTGGCCGTCGGCGGAATGGCAGCTATCTCGTGAACCCCACCCCACCTCCTGGCGGACTGATAGCGATCGGCCCCATTACGGTCATTCATCCATGTCGCAGCGAGCAGCAGTTTCCCGCCGATATTTGCCGTCCTAGGTCTTGAAGGGAATTGAGACCACGAAATCCAAACGGCTCAGCACATGACGCGATTTGGCCTTCCCATGCTTTCGGCGTTCCCGTTGAGACCTTATGCGATCTTTTCAGCACGAATGATGAACATCCTTGATTCACTCGCACGTGCCGACCGTTGACGCTGGGACGTCACGTCTCCCCGATCAGCTTTTCGACTTGCTCCAGGAGATCGTAGGTCGACATTTGCGCATGGTCTCCCGCTGAGCGCCGAGCCCGGGAAGCCGCGACGGCGCGCCGGCCGGTATTGCGGTCTTTCAAGAGCTGCTGGTAGCGCGCGAGCACTTCCGGCATGCCTAGCCACCCATTGATCCACTCCTCAATCAACGCCGTCACCATCGGATCCTCGTCGATGGGGACCCCTGTCGATCGCATTCTTGCGAAGACGGTTTCGGCAGCGGCACGGCGTTGATCGGGTGATGAAGGCATGCGCGGCTACACATTTTCTCGGAGCTGAATGAGGGCAATGCAGGCGGGCGGCTCGGAGAGCGAATCAGCCGCTGCCGCCCCCTATAGCATGATCCTCTCGACTTTCGCCTCGGTGTTCCCGTTCAAACGTCCGGTGCGGCTCTTAAGGGTCACCCTTCGTCGCTCAACACCGAAGAGAGCGGCAAGAACCGCAGCTCGATCTGGGACTTTGATGCATCCGGGCCTGAAAACGAAAAAGCCTGCCGCGGGAGGAGGTGCGGCAGGCTTTCCGAAAAGAACCGAACAACGGCTGGGAGGAGGAGTGCCGCTGTTCCGACAGACGTCCCTCGGGAGGAGGAGTGGGCCGTCTGAAATCGAAGCTCTGCGGGAGGAGGGCCTGTGTCTCTGGCCGAGCTGATCTCGCAAACGCCGTTGATGAGGAATACGGACTTCAGGCTCACGTGCTCGGCACAAGCACAAACAACACACCCGATGCCCTGCTGCTCGGGGTGCTCGACGACGCGGCGGCGGGGCGCATTGCTGCCGACCAAATTGGAACGCAATACAAGCAAGCGCTGGCTACCGATCAGAAGGTCACGGCTGGCGCAGCGCTAGCAATACTTGCAATTGCCGGTGCCACGATCGCGCCGGAGGTATATACCGCATGTCTGACCAACCCAATTGCTTGCAATGAATTGCTTATTGCCGCCGGGGAAATGTCCGCCGGCGATGCCTTGGGGGGCGCCACGCTGGCTGTCCGCGTTTCCATGGTGGCAGGAGCCCTTGTCGTAAGTAAAGGCGATCAGATCGTTGGTGTAGTCGATAAGACAAGCGGTAAAATTCTCCAGATCACTGATGACGAACTACGCACGCTCGTAGCCGAAGAAATCAAGAGCGCAGCCCCGCAGAGCAGTGTTTGGTCGCTCAATACTCTCGTTAGAGGTAGCACGATTGAAACGAGGCTCGCAGAGACAGAATATAGTAGCGCAAGTGGATGGTTTCACATCGGCGCTGAAAACAATGGTTATTTCCCACTGATTGATTTCCAAAGCGGAAACACGGTAGTTAGCTTAAAATCGGTGGATACCACCGGTTCGACATGGTTGGTCAGGATGCAAAATACGATCGATGAGCTTCGCGATAGCCGCATAACGATTGATGGTACAACTGCGAATAAAATCCTCGATATTCGAGTTCAACCAGGTGGCGCCACCTCTGCGCAGTCACTGGTAGAATATGGCAAAAGCCAAGGCATAACGGTGCTAATCAAGGAATTTCAGTAATGACTCGCGATAGGACAGAAAAACTAAAGCTGATATTTACGCTAATTCCTGATAGCGGGAAAACGACCGTAATGACGGAGAAGCCGAGAATTGAAGTGGGTGAACGTCGATATGGCGCTTTGAAGGCTATTGATGCTTTGGAGACAATTCTTGAGGTGTTGCGGCATTTGAATCTTGATGAGAAGTTCCAGGCCCACGGATCCTCTCTCGAGCTCAAAAAGCTGCTAACAACAGTCAGAAATACCGGTCGACTCAGTCAGATTGAAACGCCGACTCTCGTTTTTCAGTATGGTGCAATAGCGGACGCTGAGCTTTGTTATGTGGAGATAACGGAGAAAGCCGCCTGTGCAGCAATAGATTGGGAGCGGTGGGCAGCACCGTTTATCGTCTCACCTCATTTTGTTCAGGCTTGGGTTGCCGATGTTGAATATGACAAATGGCAGAATGCCGAGGATCCTCTGATCTACAAGGTCGCAAACCGAAACTATTCCACCTTACCTATGCGTTCCAATGGCTTTCCTCCGCCAGTAGAGCGGATGATTGTCGACATCTCGCAGAATCCCGGCCGCTGGAAATTTCACTCTGGTTATATTGAGGCGCTGGGATCAGTGATGTGGTTCAGCGAATTATTCTGGGGTTATGTCGGAACTGCCCACAAAGACCGCATTGCAGCTATTGATGCGATTGAGATTAAACAAATGACGAAAGAAGTTATGCGCATTTGCGTCGCGAATGAGAGTTTCACCGAGTCCAGTTCTCGCGAAGTGCAAGATCGCCTGCGCGACGCTTTATACAGCTAAAACCGGGGCATTCGATCGCGGCACGCGTTGCCTGTTTCCGCAAAGGTGGAAGCCTCACTCACAGCCCTATTGCCTGGTTGAAGGACGTGAGATTTGGGGCACTTCGGCTGGCCCAGTATGAGGGCGGACACGGTGCGACTTTGCCGGAGTTCTTCAACCGGCATCGTAAACTTAACTGCAAAGAGGCGAGCCCATGCCGCCGGCCTATTTTGTTGGTCATGCCCGGGCGATTTTCGCCCACAGGTTCATCGCCGCTGCGCGCAATTCGCGATGATGGCTGGAGGGGATGTCGTGGCGCGGGATGTGGAACAGGTTGGCAATCGGGTCATGGATAGAGACGAAGCGTTGTAGATAACGCTGTGACTTGAAGCGCTTCATGATCCGCTCTCGCCGCCGGACGGGCTGGTGGGAATTCTCCGCCCGATTGTTCAGGCCTTTGTGGGAGCGATGCTCGACACCGGGCATGATCTCCCGCTTTGCGGCGCCGTAGGATCGAAGCTTATCGGTGATCATCACCCGCGGCGCTCGGCCCTGGCTCTTTAAGAGCTTACGCATCAGGCGT